>NZ_QRQB01000023.1:0-41306 GCF_003475785.1 Coprobacillus sp. AF33-1AC
AGTGCTCGTTTATACTACCATCTTTTCTTGCCTTTGTAAAGTGTTTTTTAATATTTTTCTATATTTATTTTACTTAATAAAAACAATCTATCAATTATAATATTTCATCACTATCTAAAATAATTGTTGTAGGTCCTGCATTGACCAAAGTTACGTTCATCATAGCACCAAAAACACCTGTTTCTACATGAATACCATGATTTTTGACTTCTTCATTAAAATAATCATAAAGAGGTTTTGAAATATCTGGTTTGGCTGCTCTTAAAAAACTAGGTCTTCTCCCTTTTTTACAATTAGCATATAAAGTAAATTGCGAAATTGATAAAATTTCACCGTTAACATCTTTTAAAGATAAATTAAGTTTTTGATTTTCATCTTCAAATATTCTTAAATTAACTAACTTATCAACCATTTTTTTCACGATTTCTTTATTATCATCTTGAGTAATTCCTACCAGTACCATAAATCCATTATTAATTTGCCCATTAATCTTATTGTCAATCTCTACTTTACTATTTAATACTCTTTGAACGACTAATCTCATAATCCATCCTACCTTTTATTTTTTAAAAATGATATAATTATTATATCTAATTTTTTATATAAGAGAAAGGAATTTTTTATGTCTACTCTAGCTTATAAAATGAGACCAACATCTTTAAATGATATTATTGGTCAATCTCATATTGTTGGTGAAAATGGAATTTTTACACGTTTCGTTGAAAAGAAACATCCTCTATCAGTGATATTATATGGTCCACCAGGATGTGGTAAGACAACACTTGCTATGGCATTAGCTCATGATTTAAATATTCCCTATCGCATATTTAATGCTTCAACGGGTAATAAAAAAGAAATGGATGCTATTGTTGCAGAAGCTAAATTATCAGGAACACTGTTTGTTATTATAGATGAAGTACACCGTCTTAATAAAATGAAACAAGATAATTTACTTCCTTATGTTGAAAGTGGTTTATTAATTATTGCTGGGTGTACAACTGCTAACCCTTATCATTCAATTAATCCAGCCATTCGTTCTCGTTGTCAAATTGTTGAAGTCAAACCACTCACAAACAAAGACATTATTACAGGACTTAAAAATGCCCTTATTAGTGACAAAGGACTTAAAAATGAATTTTCCTGTGATCAAGAAGTGTTGGACTATATCGCAAGAATTTCTTCAGGAGATATTCGCTTTGCTTATAATTGTTTAGAATTATGCACAATTATATGTCAAGATCAGCACATTAAAAGTGAAGATGTTAAAAACGCCATACCAAATGCAAATGGTCAATTTGATAAAGATGAAGACCAGTATTATGATACTTTAAGTGGGTTACAAAAATCTATTCGTGGAAGTGATCCTAATGGTGCAATGTATTACTTAGCTAAGTTAATTGAATATGATGATATTGACTCATTAGAAAGACGTGTCATCACTTGTGCCTACGAAGATATTGGACTTGCTAACCCAAATGCATGTATGCGTACAGTCATGGCTTTTCAAGCCGCTAAAGTTATAGGTTTTCCTGAAGCTCGTATTCCTATTGCAAGTGCTATTATAGATTTATGTTTATCGCCTAAATCAAAATCAAGCGAAAACGCTATTGATAATGCTCTAGCAAATCTTAAATCACAGCCATTAAAAGCACCTCAATATTTAAGACTCACACCTGTAGGTTTACAAGTAGATGAAACTTACCCTTATGATCGTCCTGAGCTGTGGGAATACATTCAATATTTACCAGATCAAATTGCCCACCAACAATTTTATGTGCCATGGATGACAAGTCAATATGAAAAAGCTCTTGCGCAAAATTATCGTCGTATTTTACAACATGGTAGAACAAATGAAATAAAAAAATTAATTCATTCAAAAAAATAATGTCCTATAAATAAAAGGACATTATTTTTTTATAAACATTATCTATTGTTTCTTCAAAACAATTGAGGTTAACATCAAACCAATGAACAGGTACTTGGTTTTTAAACCAAGTATATTGTCTTTTAGCATATTGTCGTGAATGTTTTTTTATTAATTCTATCGTTTCTTCTTTTGATTGATGCCCTTGATAATAAGCAAACCACTCCTTATATCCTATTGCCTTCATACTCTGAAGATCTTGAGAATAACCTTTTTTCATGAGATTATCAATTTCACCCAAGAGTCCTTGTTCCACCATCAAATCAACGCGATGATTAATTCTTTGATAAAGCACTTCTCGATCTAGTGTTAATCCAACAAAATAAGCATCATAGAGTAAGCAATGTTCTTGTCTAGCAATCATTTCACTCTTTTTAGTTCCCGTACTTTCATAGATTGCTATAGCACGTAACACTCGCTGACGGTTATGGGGATGTAGTTGCTCTGCACTTTCTTGATCTATTTTTTTTAAATACTGATAAAGTTGATCATCACTATAGTGTTGATATTTTTCAATATAATAACTTTGATCAAGGGGACTTTCACTAAATTCATAATCATAAAGTGCTGCTTTAATATAAAGTCCTGTTCCACCAACAATAATAGGAACTTTGCTACGACTAGAAATATCATGAATACATTTTCTTACTTCATCTTGAAAATCCTTAACACTATAATTTTCATCTGGTTCTTTAATATCTATTAGATAATGAGGAATACCGTCCATTTCTTGTGAAGTAACTTTAGCTGTACCAATATCCATTGATTTATAAATTTGCATAGAATCGCCACTAATAATTTCACCATTGATTCTTTTAGCTAATTCTACAGACATTTTTGTTTTTCCAACCGCAGTTGGTCCTACAATTACAATGACTTTTTCCATTATACAACCCTCTTAAATAATTTTTCTAATTCATAAGCAGAATAATGAATAATTGTTGGTCTTCCATGAGGACAAACATAAGGATTATCACATCGCATTAAGTTATCAACAATAGTTTGCATTGCCTCAATAGAAAGATGACTATTCCCCTTTAATGATGCTTTACAGCTCAATGTTGCAATCGCATGTTCTTGAAGAGCAATAACATCTATTTGATTATGATGAATGACCTGATTCATTAAATCTTCAATAAATACATATTCATCTATATTATTCATCCACATTGGTAATTTTCTAACAATGAAGCCTCCACCATATGGTTCGACATCAATTCCTACTTGTTTTAACAAATCTTTTCTTTCTTCTATAATCATACATTCACTCAATGGGTATTCAACTGTAATAGGAACTAATAAGTCTCTCATTGTTAAATCTAAATTTTTATATTTAGCTAAGAAATATTCATAGTTTACTCTTTCTTGAGCAGCATGTTGGTCAATGAGATACATACCACTTTCATCTTCACCAACAATATAAGTTCCGTGAATTTGAGCCTTCACAAAAATTTTCTTTTTCATCTGTTTTAATGGTTGATGAATTGGTTTTTCAATTACCTTTTCTTCTTTTATTTCTTCCTGATCTTCATGATAAGTTTCTTTAGCTTCATGAATTACAGGAGGTTGAACATATTCGACTTGCGAAATAAATTCCTCTTTTTCTTTTATAGAAACAGGTTCAACAAGATCTTCTTGAAGATAATTAATATTGAGATCTAATTGTTCACTTTGAGGCTTATACACCGGTTTTTCTTCTACTTGATATGTCTGATTCACATTTTCCAAAGCTCTACAGATTCCTTGATATATCAAATCTCTAAGTTGATACTCTTTAGAAAATTTGACTTCTAGTTTAGATGGATGAACATTAACGTCTACCAAATAGGGATCAATTTCAATATCAATAACAGCTATGGGATAACGATTATCAGCCAAATATTTTCGATATGCTTTATTAACACTATCTATCGTAATTTGATTTTTTACGACACGATGATTAACCATTGTTACAATATGATTTTTATTTGCTCGATTGACTTCAATTTTGCCAATATATCCACTAATAGAAAATTCTTGATCTTCAAATTTTACAGGTATCATATTTTTTGTTACTGATAAACCATATATTTGATTAATAACTTCCAACAATTGACCATTGCCATTTGTCTTAAAAATCATTTTTTTATTATGTAATAAACTAAAAGCGATATGAGGATAAGATAATGCTAATTTTTCAACATAATTTTGAATATGAGCAAACTCTGCTTGCATAGATTTAACATATTTTAATCTTGCAGGAACATTTTGAAACAACTTTTCAACTTTAATAGTAGTTCCTTGTTTTAAATCACTTTCTTGTAAAGAAATATATTTTCCAAATTCATAAGTGACAATTGTCCCTTGATGACCATCACTTGTTTTTAATTCAAAATGACTAATCGATGCAATAGAAGGAATAGCTTCTCCTCTAAAGCCTAATGTTTGAATACAAAATAAATCCTGATCATCTTTAATTTTACTTGTTGCATGGCGCAAAAAGCATAACTTAGCATCTTCCTGATCCATTCCTAAACCATTATCACTTATTTGAATAAGCTGTAAACCACCATCTTCTATTTGAATATCTATTTTACTACTTTTTGCATCAATACTATTCTCTACTAATTCTTTAACAACATTAGCAGGTCTTTCAATAACCTCTCCAGCTGCAATCTTATTAGCTAGAACTTCATCTAATTGTTTTATTTTCATTTATTTACCTCTTTTGATCATTCAATTTTTTTAATTCAATTAAAGTTGATAGGGCATCAAGAGGTGATAAAGCCATAGGATCAATATTATCTAAATATTTTTCCACTTCACTTTCTTTAACAACTGTTTTAACAACCTCTGGTTGACTTAAATGATGTTCAATATTATTTTCCTCTAATGCATCTAATAAATGATCTGCACGTTCTAACACATTTTCAGGTAAATGCGCTAAGCGAGCAACATTAATCCCATAAGATTTATTAGAACGTCCTGGTTTGATTTGATAATGAAACACCAGTTTATCATGATCAACACTCGCACTAGCATGAACATTTTGAATACCCAAGTTCTTATCTTCTAAGAAAGTCAATTCATGATAATGAGTAGAAAATAATGTCATACATTTAATATGTGTGGCAATATATTCAACCATTGACTGAGCAATAGCCATTCCATCAAAAGTAGCAGTTCCTCTACCAATTTCATCAAATAGAATTAAAGAATTTTCACTAGCAAAACGTAAAGCATTATTGGCTTCTAACATTTCTACCATGAAAGTAGATTGTCCACTAATTAAATCATCACTTGCGCCAATACGGGTAAAGATTTGATCAAAAATAGGTAAAGTTGCATAATCTGCAGGAACAAAACTACCAATTTGTGCCATCACGACTATTAAGGCAACCTGACGCATATAAGTTGATTTACCACCCATATTAGGTCCTGTAATCAACATAACTGGATGATCTTTATCAATAAAAACATCATTAGCCACATAACTTCCATGACTCATTACTTTTTCTATAACACCATGTCTTCCTTGTTTAACTTCCAATTTTTTATTTTGATTGAAAACAGGACGAACATAATTATTTTCACTAGCAAGCATGGCTAAAGATTGATAAACATCGATTTGAGCAATAACTTTAGCGACATCTTGTATCATATGAACATCTTTTTTTATTTGATTTCTTACATCATTAAAGATAACATATTCTAATTTTTGGATTTTATCTTGAGCTGATAAAATTTTATTTTCCATATCTTTTAATTCAGGTGTAATAAATCTTTCAGCATTTGATAAGCTTTGTTTTCTTGTATAAGCAAATTCATCTTTAATTAAAGATAAGTTTCCTTTTGTTACTTCAATATAATAACCAAAAACACGATTATAACCAACTTTTAATCCTTTAATACCTGTCTTTTCACGTTCCTTTTGTTCAAATTCAACGAGCCATTGTTTACCATGATCTCTTAAATATCTTAATTCATCTAATTCATTTGAAAAACCTTCTTTAATAATTCCTCCTTCTTTTACAACTAAAGGTGGATTATCAATAATAGCTTGATCTATTAATTGAGTAATATGTGATAAATCAACCAATTGTTCAGCTAATCGATTTGTTAGAGGTTCATCTAAAGATAATAACTGGTTTTTCAATTCTGGAACAACTTTTAAAGAAGCACTAATCCATTTTAAATCACGAGCATTAACATTACCAAAAGCAATACGACTTGATAATCTTTCTAGATCATAAACATCTTTTAAAATTTCTTTAATGCTTTCTCTTTGAATAAATTGTTGAGTAAAAATCTCTACAATATCTAATCTTTGTTCTATAGTTTGTAAATTAAGTAAAGGACGATCCAAATAGTTTTTTAATAAACGGGAACCCATAGCACACTTCGTTTGATCTAATAACCAAAACAAAGAACCATATTTATCATGATCACGTGCATTAGCAGTCAATTCTAGTGATTTTTTAGTATATAAATCCATGGTCATATAATCTTCATTTTTAACTTCTTGGATCATTTGTAAGTGTTCCAAATCTCTTTTTTGTGTTTCTAAAAGATAATTAAGCAATAGAGAAGACACTTTGATTTGTTTTAGATCATGAATATTTTTAAACATATTTTCATAACGATCATTAAACTGATCATTTTCATAATAAGAAACCATCATATTATCAAACTGTAAACTTTCACTAGGTAAAACAACAATTTCTTTAACATCCATTGATGTTAATTGATTTTTAAGAGCATGTTCATTTTTTTCAATATTCACAACTAAAAATTCACCCGTTGTAATATCACAAAAAGCGATCACGTATTGAAAATCAAAAGTCATCATACTTGCTATGTAATTATTTTTATTCTTTGTCATCGATTCATCAAAAATCGTACCTGGTGTAATAATTTGTACAACACCACGTTCAACCAATCCTTTTTTACTTGGATCACTTAACTGTTCAACAATAGCCACACGATGACCATTATCAACCAATTTTTGAATATAACCACTAGCTGAATGAAAAGGAACCCCACACATTGGTACCCTTTCTTTAGCACCTGCATTTTTACCAGTTAAAGCTAATTCTAATTCTTTTGAAACCGTAATTGCATCATCAAAAAACATCTCATAAAAGTCTCCTAAACGGAACATCACAATATCATGAACATGTTCTTCTTTTATTTTTAAATATTGCATCATCATTGGACTATATTTTGGTTTCATTTTACTACCTCTTCTTTCAATACTGCCAACATTATAACATAGAAAGACATATCTTTCTATGTTATAAAATCGGTATTCACTTTGATTTCTTGATCTGAATCATTGACTATATTCTGCTTATTTTCTACCATAATCGTCGTTTCTCCTATGATTTTTAAAGCTAATTCTTTTTCTATCTCTAATTCAATGATTTGTTTATTTAAGTTAGCATGAATACACTTAGGTATTTTTTGACAGCTTACTTTTAATTCATCTTGATTATTTAATATATGCCCTGAACAATTTAAGTCTATCATTTCTTGGTACTGAACTACTTTCTTTAATAAATGGCTATCATTTAAATAACTATACCAGACATGCATTTCTAAGCTACCATAAATAATTGGTTTCCCTTTTTCAATTTTAGCTTCAAAACAATGATTACAAATCCAGCATCCTAATATTTTGTCAATATGTTCTACTTCAAAATGATATTTATCTACTGATCTTTTATGTCCCTTAGCAATCGTTGCTTTAGTCATAATTTCAAATATTTGATTCGACATATCATCACCCTTTATAACTTTATGTCTTAAAATAAAAAAAAGACTTCTAAGAAGTCTTAATTTTTATGTTGATTGTTTGATGAGTCTTTTAAGACAACATCATGAGCTCCACCTTCAACAATACTTGTTGAAGAAACAAGTGTAATTTTTGCTTTTTCTTGTAATTCTGGAATTGTAAGAGCACCACAGTTACACATTGTATGTTTAATCTTAGATAAAGTTAATCCTACGTTATCTTTTAAACTTCCAGCATATGGTACATATGAATCAACACCTTCTTCAAAAGAAAGTTTTTGATCTCCACCCATATCATAACGTTGCCAGTTACGAGCACGAGCAGATCCTTCTCCCCAGTATTCTTTCATATATTGACCATTAATACTTACTTTATTTGTTGGAGATTCATCAAATCTTGAGAAATATCGTCCTAACATGATGAAATCAGAACCCATTGCAAGTGCAAGAGTCATATGATAATCATGAACAATACCACCATCACTACAGATAGGTACATAAATTCCTGTTTCTTTAAAATATTCATCACGAGCTTTAGCTACTTCAATAGTTGCAGTTGCTTGACCACGTCCAATTCCTTTTTGTTCACGAGTGATACAAATAGATCCTCCACCAATACCAATTTTAACGAAATCAGCACCAGCTTCAGCTAAAAATCTAAATCCATCAGCATCAACTACGTTACCAGCTCCTACTTTAACTGTATCCCCATAGTTTTCTCTAATCCAATCAATAGTCATTTTTTGCCATTCAGAGAAACCTTCTGATGAGTCAATACATAATACATCAGCACCCGCTTCTACTAATGCAGGAACACGTGTTTCATAGTCACGAGTATTAATTCCAGCACCAACAATATAACGTTTATTTTCATCTAATAATTGGTTTGGATTAGATTTTCTTGTTTCATAATCTTTTCTAAACACAAAGTAATGCAATCTTTGTTCATCATCTATAATTGGTAATGCATTTAATTTGTTATCCCAGATGATATCATTACATTCTTTTAATGATACCCCGATATGACCACAAATTAATTTATCAAAAGGTGTCATAAAATCAACAACTTTTGTATCCATTGAAAGACGTGATACACGATAGTCTCTTCCTGTAACAACACCAATTAATTTACCATTTGCACTTCCGTCTTCAGTAACAGCCATTGTAGAATGACCTGTTTTTTCTTTTAAAGCAATAACATCAGCTAATGTAGATGTTGCTGATAAATTAGAATCACTTGGTACAAAACCTGCTTTATAATTTTTAGCACGTCTTACCATTGCTGCTTGACTTTCTACGCTTTGTGATCCATAGATAAAAGAAACCCCACCTTCTTTAGCTAAAGCCACTGCCATATTATCATCAGATACAGCTTGCATAATTGCAGAAACTAATGGAATATTTAATGATAATGTTGGTTCTTCCCCTTTTTTGAACTTAACTAATGGTGTTTTTAAACTTACATTTTTTGGTTGACACTCTGCTGAAGAGTATCCTGGTACTAATAAGTATTCATTAAATGTGTGTGATGGTTCATCAAAATAAAATGCCATTTTTGTTCTCCTTTTCTTATATTTTGTAAATTTCTATAAATTATAATTTTAGTTATTTCATATGTCAATAGTTTATTTCATTAATTGCCCATTTATTGATGTATTTATTGTTTGTAATAATTCATTTAATTCTTCTTTTAAATATAGACTATTGACAACTAAAGGATGATTTTCAAATGATGATCTTAATTCTTGATATTCTTCAATTGTTTGATAGACAGAATCATCTTGCTTTGCTTTTTGATTAACAATCTTTTTTTGTAATACTTTAATTTGTTTTTCTAACTCTTGTAGTTCTTGATGACAAGCAAGTTCTTTTTCAATTTTTTGATATTCTTTGACTAAATCCAAATTTAATATTTCTTGATTAAGTGCTTGAGCCAAAGTATCAATCTTGTTCAATTTGTTCACCTTTTAAAGCCCATGTTTTAGCTTCAGTTACTTTAACCATGACTCTTTTACCAATACAATCTGGATTTCCTTTAAAGTTAATTAATTTTTGATGTTTTGTATATCCTGTAAGCATTTGTGGATCACGTTTAGATGGTCCATCAACTAAAACTTCGACTTCTTGATTTAAGAATCTTTGATTTTGTTTCAATGCTTTTTCATTAACAACTTCATTTAAACGATATAAGCGTTGTTCTTTTTCTTCTAATGGAACATTATCTGCCATTTTGGCTGCTGGTGTTCCAGCACGAGGTGAATAAATAAAAGTATAGGCTAAATCATATTCACACTCTTGATATAAAGATAACGTATCTTCAAATTGTTCTTCTGTTTCATTTGGGAATCCCACAATGATATCAGTTGTAATTGCACAATCAGGAATTTCTTCTTTAATTGCATGGAATAATTCTAAATATTGTTCACGACTATAACGACGCCCCATTAATTTTAATACCTCATCATTTCCTGATTGAACAGGTAAATGGATAGCAGGCATAATATTATCATATGAAGCTATCATATGAATCATATCCTTTGAAAAATCCCAAGGATGACTTGTTGTAAAACGAATGCGAGGAATACCTGTTTTAGCTACTGCTTCTAGTAATGAAGCAAAAGATGAACCATCGTCTAAGTCTTTTCCATAACTATTCACATTTTGACCAAGTAAAGTCACTTCTTGATAACCATCTTTAACTAATTGGTTGACCTCTTCAATAATGTCATCCATTAAACGTGAACGTTCTTTCCCACGTGTATAAGGAACAATACAATATGTACAAAACTTATTACATCCATACATAATATTAACCCAAGCTTTATGTTTGCTTGCTCTTGTTACTGGTGTATCTTCGATCACATCACCTTCTTTAGACCATACTTCAACGACCATTTCTTTATTAAACATTGCTTCTTTTAATAATTCTGGTAATCGATGAATGTTATGAGTTCCAAATATTAAATCAATATGGGGATGTTTTTGTAAGATACGTTGAATGACAACTTCTTCTTGTGCCATACAACCACATAACCCAAAGATCAAATTAGGATTTTTCTTTTTTAAATTTTTTACATATCCTACTTTACCAAATACCTTTTCTTCTGCGTTTTCTCTGATTGCACATGTATTTAATAAAATAACATCAGCTTCTTTAATTTCTGTTGTTGGCTGATAAGCCATCATTTCTAAAATACCTGATAATGTTTCACTATCTCTTTCATTAGCCTGACAACCATAAGTATGAATGTAGTATTTCTTTCCTTTACCTACATTTACCATTTCTTGAGGGATAAAAAAAGCATCATGTATATGATGAACATCTTCTCCTCTTCTTTTTTTAGCCTCTTTTAAATTAGGCCCTTTAAAATATTGACTATAATCTTTCATTTTTTCACCACTTTTCTAGACTATTATATACATATTTAAATTTAATTTCCATAAAAAAATAAGGACTTAAGTCCTTATTGTTGATTAACCAAAGAATCCGTCTGGTTGAATTGAGAAATATAAAACTGCACCATCAGGTGTTTTTTTGAATAAACCTTTGCAATAACTTGCAGCTTCATCAGGTGTTAATTCAGTTTCACATTCGATTTCTGCTTTAATTCCTGTTTTTTTGATGAATTTACATTTTACTTTATCATCTTCATATCCATCGAAAAAGTCGATTAATTTTTGTGTTTGTGCTGTTTGCATTAATAATTTACATTTTGCCATAATATAACCTCCATCTAGCAATTACATTATACCTTTATTAATCAAAAAAATAAACCGTTTTCATTCATTTTCTTTCTAATAATAAACGAATTGCTGTGATTTGCTTGTCATCAACCATTAAATCATGAAATGAAGGAATACAAATAAGTTCTTTTCCTGTTGGTACGATATATCCCCTTGCTATAGCAATGGCCTTAACAGCTTGATTTAATGCTGCTGCACCGATAGTTTGAATCATTAATGATTCTTGTTCTCTCATTAAAGAGGCAATAGCTCCGGCTACATGATTAGGTATAGATGAAGATGATACTTTTATTATTTCCATATTTTTTCCTCCTATCACAGTATATGAAACGAGATGTTAAATATGAAAAAAGTGCATCTTTAAGATGCACAGTAATGATGATCATCATTAATTAAGATACGTTCTATAGAAACTGGACGGTTATCATCATTAAATTCTATAACTACACCAGCAAATTGTCCTGAATTATCAGACATTTTAAAAGGAGCATGATACCCTCTCATCTTTAAAATAACACTATCTAAATCACAACCTAAACTACTTAAATACGCACCTGTCATGCCAACATCAGAAATAAAGGCTATTTTTTGATCAATAATTCTTTCATCTGCAGTTTGAACATGTGTATGTGTTCCCAGTAAAGCACTCGCTTTATCTTTAGCATAATAAGCTAAAGCAATCTTTTCACTTGTTGCTTCACAATGAGCATCAATAATATGAATATCTTGTTCCATATTTAAAAACTCATCAAAACGATCAAAAGGATTTTGATAACGATTATCCATAAAAACACAACCTACTAAATTCGTCACTCTTATCTTTTTACCTGAAACATCAAATACCCTACTGCTTATACCAGGTAAAACAGCAGATTTATTATAAGGGACAATTAAACGATCAGCTTCATCAATATAATCTAATAATTCTTTTTTATCAAACGTATGATTTCCCATTGTCATACAATCAATTCCTTGAAAAGTAAAGAAATCATAATGTTTTTTGATAAGTCCTTTGCCATGACTGGCATTTTCCACATTAGCAATTGTAAAATCTATACGATAGTCTTTTTTTATACGATACAAGTAATCTTCAATCATTTCACGACCAATAGAACCAACGACATCACCTATAAATAATACTCTAACCATTTTAAACCTCCCATAAAAATAGGATTAACAAAATTGTTAATCCTATTTAGCTATTTCACTTGCACGAACTTCACGAATCACAGTCACTTTAATATGTCCTGGATAAGTTAATTCTTCTTCTATCTTTGTCTTAATATCACGGGCAATCTTATGACTTGCAATATCATCCACTTTATCTGGTTTAACAACGATACGCACTTCACGACCTGCTTGAATAGCAAAGACTTTATCAACACCATCAAAACTTTTAGCCATAGCTTCAAGTTTTTCAAGACGTTGAATATAATTTTCAATTGTTTCACGACGACTTCCTGGTCTTGCTGCTGAAAGCGTATCAGCTGCCGCTACTAAAATAGAAATCACACTTGTTGCTGGAACATCACCATGATGCGATTCAATCGCATTAACAATAGTTGGATGTTCACCGTGTTTTTTAGCAAATTTAGCACCTAATTCAACGTGGCTTCCTTCCATTTCACGATCCATAGCTTTACCAATATCGTGTAATAATCCAGCACGTTTAGCCATTTGTTGGTTTAAACCTAACTCTGCTGCCATAATTCCTGCTAAATGAGCAACTTCTAAAGAATGTTGTAATGCATTTTGACCAAAACTTGTACGATATTTAAGTTTACCAATTTGCATAATAATATCTTTATCAATTTTAGAAATTCCTAATTCAAAAACAGCATCTTCTCCTGTTTTACGAATATGTTCATTTAATTCTTTTCTTGTTTTTTCAACAACTTCTTCAATTCTTCCTGGTTGAATACGTCCGTCACGAATTAATGTTTCTAATGACAAACGAGCAATCTCACGACGAATTGGATCAAAACAAGAGATTGTAATTGCTTCAGGTGTATCATCAATAATTAAATCAGCACCAGTAGATTGTTCAATCGCTTTAATATTACGACCTTCACGACCAATAATACGCCCTTTCATTTCTTCACTAGGTAATGCAACAACACATACAGTTTTTTCCACTACCTCTTCTTGGGCATAACGATTAATCGCATTAGCGATAATGTCCCTTGAAATCATTGAAGCTTTACTTTTTGCTTCTTCTTCTTGTTCTTTAACATAGGCTGCCATTTCTAAACTAATTTGTTGTTCAACCTGTTTAAATAACTCATCTTTGGCTTCACTTGCTGACATAGCAGCAACCTTTTCTAACTCTGATACTTTAGAGTCTATTTTTTCCTTTAATTCAGCCTCTAATTTATCTATTCCAGCTTCTCGATTATTTAATTGTTTAACTTTTTGTTCTAAAACATCTTCCTTACCTTGAACTGCAATATCTCTACGCTCAATACCTTTTTCGCGTTCTAATAATTTGTTTTCTAGTTCTGTAATTTCATGTCTTTGTTCTTTAACTTCTTTTTCTGCTTCTAACTTTAATTCATAAGCCTGTGTCTTAGCATCAAGTATTGCTTCTTTAACAATATTATCTGCCTTTGAATTTGCATCATCAACAATTTTTGCTGCTGATACATTTGCTTTTGATATTTTCAATTTTGTATAAGCAAAATAAATTAAAAATCCAGCGATCACAGCTGAAACATAAGATAAAATAGTGGGTAACGACATATTTGGCATTTTTAACCCTCCATTTTCAAATATGTTTATTCAATCATTTGAATCTGTGTGCAAGGCACAATAATATTGTATAATATTTTACCATTATTTACAATGAAAACTATTTTCTAACAAGATGAAAAAATGATTAGAACATCAATTCTAATCATTTTCTTCTGTTTGATTAATTGAAGCTTTAATCGCTTCTGTTATTTCTTCCATTATTTCTGGATGTGTAGATAGGAAGTTTTTCGCATTTTCACGACCTTGACCAATCTTTTCACCCTTATAAGCATACCAAGCACCAGATTTATCAACAATATCTTTATCAACTGCTAAATCAAGAACTTCACCATCACGAGAAATTCCTTTACCATAAATGATATCCACTTGTGTTGTTTTAAATGGTGGCGCTACTTTATTTTTAACAACTTTAATATTCACTTTATTACCGACTACTTCTGTACCATTTTTGATTTGTTCACTACGTCTAATTTCTACTCTTACCGAAGAATAGAATTTTAATGCTCGTCCACCTGTTGTTGTTTCAGGATTACCAAACATAATACCAATCTTTTCTCTTAATTGGTTAATAAAGATAATGGTACAATCTGTTTTATTCATCACCCCTGATAACTTACGTAACGCTTTAGACATTAATCTTGCCTGTAATCCCATTTGATTATCTGACATTTCCCCATCTAATTCAACTTGAGGAACAAGAGCCGCAACTGAATCGACAACAACTAAATCAATCGCTCCCGAACGAACTAAAGTTTCAGCAATTTCTAAACCTTGTTCACCACTATCTGGTTGTGACAAAATTAATTCATCAATATTAACTCCTAAATTTTTAGCATATACAGGATCTATTGCATGCTCTGCATCAATGAAAGCAGCACGACCTCCTTGTTTTTGTACTTCAGCAATAGCGTGTAATGTAAGTGTTGTTTTCCCACTTGATTCAGGTCCATAAATTTCAATAATTCTACCTTTAGGATATCCACCTATTCCAAGGGCTAAATCTAAAGTTAAAGAACCAGTTGGAATAACGTCTACATCAATTGCACTACGATCACCAAGTTTCATAACAGAACCTTTACCAAATTGTTTTTCAATTTGTTTAATTGCTGCATCTAAAGCCTGTTGTTTTTTTTCTTCTGCTTTATCTATTTTTTCTGCCATATAAATTCCCTCCTATCTTTATATACATAAAAAAAATGAAAATTACTTTAATTTTTCAATAATTTTTTTAATTGCAAAGTCAATTGCCTGATTAGCAATATCACTTCGACTTCCTTTTAAATTTAAACCATATACAAATAATTCATCTTTCACTCTTAAACCAACATAAACTTCCCCAACCGGTTTATTTTCCATCGCATCAGGTCCAGCATTTCCAGTAAAAGATACACAAACATCACTATTTAATATAGCTTGACCATTAATAGCCATTAAAGAGGCAATTTCTTTTGAAACGACTCCATATCGTTCAATAACTTCATGTTCAATACCTAAAAGACGTTCTTTAGTCACACTTTGATAAGTAACTAAAGAACCCTTATAAACCTTAGAAATGCCAGGAATACTTCCTAGCATTGATGCAAATCGACCGACAGTAAAACTTTCTACTGATCCAATCGAAATATTCTTTTGTATTAAAATTTGTGCTAATTCATCCATCACATTGACTCCGTTAACATTTCTCTATTTTGAATAAAATAATCAATTCCACTAATAATTGAAATAGCACAAGCTATCCAAACTAAAATTTGATCAACAGGAATTGAAAAATATGAAAATGGAAAATTACATAACAATACAGCACATAAAGAAACCATTTGTGTAGCTGTTTTTAACTTTCCTAACTTTCTTGCTGCTATAACGATTTGTTTATTAGCCGCGACTAAACGAATCGCATCAACAATCGTATCTCTAGAAATCATAATAATCGGTACAATAATCGATACTCTTTGATCACTCGCTAAAAGCAAGAAAATAGTATTAACTAATAACTTATCAGCAATTGGATCAGCAAACTGTCCAAAAGTCGTAATCATTTTTTCACGACGAGCTATCTGACCATCAAAATAGTCAGTAATTGAAGCAACAATAAAAATAACTAAAATAATAATATTAATTAATGAAATTGAAGTATTAGCAAGATGATAAACAGGAATATGAATTCCTAGTGTATTATATGGGAACATATATATAATCACGAGTAAAGGAATCAGTAATACTCTTGTTACCGTTAATTTATTAGGTAGATTCATTATTTAACCAAGTTAAGTTTCAACTGTGCATTATTAGAAGTATAATCACTATCTTCTAATGGGATTTGTTGATCATTAATATAGAATCGATGTCCCCTATTAAATCCAAGTTTTAAATTCAAATTTTGAAAATCTGCAACATTAAATGTTAATTCAACAGTTTCTGGATCAGCATTCATTGAATTACTTGTATTATTTGAATTATAAATACGTGATTCAAACTCTGAATAATCTGCACCATTGACTTGTAAACTTGCCCATGAACGTCCTACAAATTCAAATTTAACTTTAAATGTTTGAGCACCTTCAGGTAATTTAAAATCATAATTCATAGATGCTGTTTTTGTAATTTGAACAGTTTGATCAGTTGTATCTGTTTTTTGTTTTGTTTGAGTATCTTTTTTAGTTGTTTTCTTCTTTGCTTTTTTCGTTGTCACATTGCCTTCTACAGTTGTATCGTTTGATTTATTAAATGTAGACGTATCATTTTGTTTTGTTGATAAAACAGCAAACCAAATCACAGCAATAATCGCTACAACTAAAATAGCTACAATACCATATTTAACAAAACGCAAAATGTAATGATCTTCATATACACCTTTTTTGCGATGAACAGGTTCTGGTTTTGGTGCTTGCATATTTTTAAAAGTATCAGACATTTTATCAACAAATGTCGTACCACCTTTTTTATCTTGTTCTTCTTTTTCCTTCTCTTTTTGTTTTTGTAAATCTTCTAATTTTAATTCTTGAGTTAAAGCAATATATTCATCAGCAATACTAGCATCAATATCTAAATAACGCGCAATTTTTTTAAGATACATTTTTACATATTGTTCATCACCAGTGAACTTATCAAAAGCACCTGCTTCTATATCTTTAATAATTGTGGTTGAAATTAAAGTAGCTTGCGATAATTCTTCAATTGTAACGCCTTTGGCTTGGCGGCCTGCTTTAATTTTTTCGCTAACCTTTTCCACAAAGACATCCTCCTTTTCATATCAACTTCATAAACACATTAAATTATATCATAAAAGTGTCATTAAACAATCACTAATTATAATATATTTTTACCTATTATCAATAGATTATATGCATCTTTTTAATTTATAAAATAAAAAAGGTGACTTGCTTTTTACAAGTCACCTTAAAACGAACTATTATTATAATAATGATTGGTATAATTCTTTGATTTCTTCAACTGAAGTATCTCTTGGATTACCTGGACAGCAAGCATCAGCTAATGCTGATTCACTTAAGAATTGTAAATCTTCTTCTTTAACAATTTCTTTTAAGTTAGCAGGAATACCAACATCTTTTGATAATTGTTTTACTGCATCTACAGCTGCTTGACGATATTCTTCTTGAGACATACCAGTTGTATCAACACCCATTGCTTCAGCAATATCTTTATATTTAGTTCCAGTATATGGAGCATTGTATGCCATAACTGTTGGTAAAATAATAGCATTAGCAACACCATGAGGAGTATCATATAAAGCTCCAAGTGGATGAGCCATTGAGTGAACAAGTCCTAAACCAACGTTAGAGAATCCCATACCAGCAACATATTGACCTAAAGCCATACCTTCTCTACCTTCAGGTGTATTATCAACTGCACCTCTTAATGATTTAGCAATAATTTCAATTGCTTTAATATGGAACATATCAGATAATTCCCATGCTCCTTTAGTAATATATCCTTCAATAGCATGAGTTAAAGCATCCATACCTGTTGCTGCAGTTAATCCTTTAGGCATTGATGACATCATATCAGGATCAACGAAAGCCACAACTGGAATATCATGTACATCAACACAAACCATTTTACGATCTTTTTCTACATCTGTAATAACGTAGTTAATTGTAACTTCTGCAGCAGTTCCAGCAGTAGTAGGTACTGCAAAAATTGGAGTACATGGATTTTTAGTTTCAGCGACACCTTCAAGACTTCTTACATCGCTGAATTCTGGGTTACGATCAATGATTCCTACAGCTTTAGCAGTATCCATTGAAGAACCACCACCAATAGCGATCATATAATCAGCACCAGCATCATGTAATGCTTTAACACCATGTTGTACATTTTCAATAGTTGGATTTGGTTTAATATCACTATATACTTCATAATCAAGACCTGCTTGATCTAATAAATCAGTCACTTTTTTTGTTACTCCAAATTTAATTAAATCAGGATCAGAACAAACCATTGCTTTTTTAAATCCTCTTGCTTTTGCTTCTACAGGAATAGATTCAATTGCTCCTTTTCCATGATAACTTGTTTCATTTAATACAAATCTGTTAGCCATTTTTTATTATCTCCTTTGCTCTTTATCTATCTTCATTCTACTGTCATGTGAAATAAAAAACAAGTTACAAATAAAGGCAAGTGTCACATTTTTTATAACCGCTATCATTTATTTTTTCAATTGACAATAATAGCGTTGATAAAAAACAAAAGAAACGATACCAGCTAAAGCTTCACCTAAAACAAGAGCAATCCAAACTCCAGTAATCCCCATAATATGTACAAGTAAATAAGCTAAAGGAACACTCACAATAAGTTGTCTTAAAAGTGTAATAATTAAAGATTGTTTTCCCATTCCTAAAGATTCAAAAACCCCTGACATCAAGATTCCAAAAATAGAGATGACAAAGCTTAATGATAAGATACGTAATCCGGTCATACCAATATCATACATTGCTTGACTTGCATCAAATAATGATAATAGAAAATGTGGGAAAAACATAAATAAAAGCGTTCCTAAACTTAAAATCAAACCAATCATCATACCTGCTGCTTTTAAAAGCTGATTCATTCTATCTTTTAATCCTGCTCCATAATTAAAACTCATAATCGGACGCATTCCTTGAACAACACCATTTGCCGGCATGTAAACAAAGGTTTGTAATTTATAATAAATGCCAAAGAAAGCAACTGCATTTTGTCCTATTGTTGCTAGAATCCCGTTTAATAAAGAAACCAACAATGAAGGTAAACACATCATGACACTTGAAGGAAAGGCAATACTATATAATTGTTTAAAAATATGTAAATCAATCTTTTTAAAAGACAAATGTATGCCTTGATTATATTTTTTAAATAAACAAATAGATAAAATCGCAGCTGACGTTTGACCAATAACGGTTGCAAGGGCAGCCCCTATAATTCCTAAAGCCGGCATACCAAAATAACCAAATATTAAAATAGGATCCAAACAAACATTAACTAAACAACCAAAAATTTGCATTATCATCGGCAACATCATGTTTCCAGTAGCCTGAAATAATTTTTCTATAGCCAAATGAATAAATTGTCCAAATACAAAAGTCACGACAATCATTCCATAGCTGACTCCATCTTTAATCACTTGAGGATTATGCGTAAATAATAATAAAAACGGACGAATTAAAAACAAACCAATCAAAACAAAAATCAATGAATGCAGCAGACTCATGATGACACCTTGACTAGCATAATAAGAGGCTCTTTTTTTATCATTGGCTCCTAAATAACGTGCTACAAATGCATTTAAAGCAATTCCTATTCCACAAGAAATCGCTAATGATAGATTTTGTAAAGGATAAATTAATGAAACAGCAGTTAAGGCTTCATTTGATACTCTTGCTACAAAGATACTATCAACAATATTGTATAATGATTCAATTAACATTGAAATCATTGGTGGTAAAGCCATTTGTAATAACAAAGGGAATACCGGTTTATATCCCATCGGGTTCTTTTCCATAGTTTCCTCCATATAAAAAAGCTATAGATGTCTATTTAATATCAGAAATAGAGAAATCTATAGCCTTTGGCAATTATTTTTTTCTTATATTAAAGGGTTCTTATTTAAATGTCAAGTAACTAATTTAAATAAGGTTTTAACTTAGCAGGTAAAGCTTCTATGAGTAAAACAACTAAATCATCAATTGTTAAATGCATATCTTTTAAGACCCATTCTACTGTCATATCAATAGAACCTCGACAATACATTTCTAATAAAAAATTGAGATGTGGATCTAAATCCTGATTAAGTTTCTTCTCAATCATTTTTTTATAAAAATCATAGATACAACAATAATCATAATGAATTAAATTATTATAATCATTAGATTTAAAAGCTTCTTTAAAAAAAGCATGCTCTTTTTCTATAAATTTAAATTTAAAATGCAACGCCTCATCTAAAGTGCAACCATTTCCCATTTGTCTAAAAGACTGTAAAACGAGTTTTTCAAAATACCAGTTAACTAAATCATACTTATCTTTAAAATAGCGATAAAATGTTTGTCTGGTCATCCCGGCTTTTAATACAATATCCGTGACTGTAATTTTATCTAATGGATTTTCTTTTATTAATTCCTTTATTGCACTTGCAAACAAATAACGTGTTTCATCATGTTTATCCATAATTATCCCCTTTAAGTTCATTCTATATTATATACATTCTAAACCAAAAAGAAAAGCACTAGAAACTAGTGCTTGTCATACTCATTAAATAAGCCAAGTTCTGTATTTCAGATAATCATTTATCTACGTTTTCACGTCCGATGATTCGTTCAATTCCAAATCAATCGATTCCCCTACCAAATTTGGGTTTCTGCCTTGCGGAGCTTTCCTCTTTTCACCTATAGTTTCCTATAGCATTGTCTCTGTGGAGCCATTTATGAATTTCAACCATAGTTACCCTTAGGTCTTGCTTCTGTCGTTAGTTTACACTACCCTCACTTATTGATTCGTGAGGCACAAACACTACAATCATCGCAGATTGTGGCAGCCTGGACTTTCCTCTACTATCAAGTAGCGATTACCTATCATGAGTATTATTATTTATTAGAAAAAACAGCTTTTTCTAATAAAGATAATCTTTTTAAAATATCAACATTAGATGAAACATTTTCTTCTAATGCATGAATATTATCTTCCTGCAATGCTTTTTCTCTTTCTAAACGAGTGTTTTCTTCTTTTAATTTTCTTACTTGTGATTCTAATTGATCAATTTTATCATAAGATTCATTTAATAATTTAGCAAAAGATTCATAATCTTTAACAATTTGATCTAAGTAATGATCAACTTCATCAGCGTTATATCCTTTAAAATCGACTTTAAATTCCTTATTTACAATTTTCTTAGGACTTAATGCAATTTTATATTCCATCTTTATTCACTCCCTATTATCATTTTACAAATTTATTAAGTTTTTGCAAGAGTTTTAAAACATGTCTTAAAAATAATATCATAGAAATTAGGTATCTTTATTATTATATGATATAATCAGTATGTAATTTTATAGAAAGAGAACAACTATGGTTAATTATCCAAATAAAAAGAAAGGTCAATATACAACAAGAACAATTGAAGGCAAACATGATACAGCAAGACGTGGTATGCATTTAGAGGAAGATATTAATCTAAGCAATGAATATTATTTATCACATGATATTGCTGTTATTCATAAAAAACCTACCCCTATCCAAATCGTTAAAGTTCAATATCCTGCTAGAACAGCAGCTAAGATTGTTGAAGCTTATTTTAAAACCCCTTCAACAACTGACTATAATGGTTTGTACAAAGGAAAGTATATTGATTTTGAAGCAAAGGAAACAAAGACAATGTCCTTTCCCTTTGTCAATATTTCTACTCATCAGATTAATCATTTAGATGCGATTATCAGACATCAAGGAATTGCTTTTGTCATTATTGCATTTACTAGAGTAAATGAGGTATACTTAATTGATGCATCATATATCATTGAAGCTTATCGTTATGGTAAAAGACAATCAATGAAATATGAGGCAATTAAAGAAAAAGGACATTTAATAAAACAAGGCTATTTACCAAGATTAGATTATTTAGACATTGTTGATCGTATTTATTTAGGAGGTAAACAATAAATGAAGTATAAAATGAAAGGTAAACCAAAATTAAATAAAAAAAGAGTCATTCAATCCATCATTATTGCTGTTGTCGTTTTAGCAGTAGGTGTTGTTGGCGTATTAGCATTTAGTGTCTATAAAGACACAGAAGCCTTTTCAGCAGAAAAATTAGCTTCTAGCGGTGCTAGTCAATTGATTGATAATAACGGTGATGTCATGTACACCTATGGCTCTGCTGAAAACGGAAAAAGAAAGAACGTCACATATAATGACTTACCACAAGTCTTAATCGATGCCGTTGTGGCTGCCGAAGATTCACGTTTCTTTGAACATAATGGATTTGACTTACCACGTATTGTTAAAGCAGCCATTGGTAACTTAGCATCCGGTGGGATTACAAGTGGTGGTTCAACAATTACGCAACAGGTTGTTAAAAAGTCATACTTCCCTGATGCCCAAAGAACTTACTCACGTAAATTTAGTGAAATCATCTTAGCGATTCGTGCTGATAAAGCTTTAAGTAAAGAAGAAATCATTACTCTTTATTTAAATAAGATTTATTTTGGTCGTAGTACAAGCTCAATTGGTGTGGGGGCTGCCAGCCTTTATTACTTTAATAAAGATGTTTCTGAATTAACTTTACCAGAGGCAGCATTGCTTGCTGGAAGTTTAAATTCACCTTATAACTATGATCCTTATTATAATCTAGATAAAGCAACAGAAAGAAGAAATAGAATTTTAAATTTAATGGTCAAACATGGCTATATCTCTCAAGAAGAAGCTACTGAAGCAAAAGCTGTCAAAGTAGAAAATATGTTATGTGCCAGCAATATTCAAAATGATTCTTATTTATCTGCTTATGTAGATATGGTTACAAGAGAAGTTATTGAAAAAACAGGACTTGATCCTCGTTCAACACAAATGAATATTTATACTTATTGTGATCCAGAAACACAAAAATTATGTTATGACTTAAATACTGGGGTTACTTATAACTACAGTGATGAAGACTTAAATATGGGTGGTGCTGTTCAATCCAGCCAAGATGGTCGTGTCGTTGCCGTATTAGGTGGTCGTAACTTTGTTCAAACGGGAACAAATTATGCAATGACTAAACAACAGCCAGGTTCATCAGTAAAACCTTTCTTAGACTATGGATTAGCCTTTGAATACTTAAATTGGTGTACTCAACATACAATCAGTGATGAAGCCTATACTTATGCTGGTACAAATAAATCAGTTAAAAACTGGGATGGTCAATATCATGGTGATGTTACGATTCCAGATGCTTTATATAATTCTTGGAATATTCCAGCCTTAAAAGCATTAGATGCCGTTCAAAAAGAAGTTAAAAAATCAGATATTGTTAAAGCATTAGAATCAGTTGGAATTGATATGTCTAAAGAAGAATTTAATACTGCTTATGGTATTGGTGGATGGGCTACTGGTATTTCACCAATAGAAATGGCAAGTACTTATGCTACAATTACTAATGGTGGTATGTATGTAGAAAGTCATACTGTTAATTATGCTGAAGATGTCCAAACTGGTAAAAAATACATGATTGATGAGGAAATTCAAGACGCTAAAAAACAAAGTTCTTATAGCGCTGCTTCTTCATTTATGATTCGTCAAACAATGATTGATTATACTAGTAGAGGTTCAGGAAGTTATGCTTCACTAGCTGGATTAAAAAATGTCGGATCTAAAACAGGTACTTCTAACTTTAGTGGAAGTTCATATGTTCGTGATGGTAAAGATAGAGATGCATGGATGACTGCTTTCTCTCCTGATTATGTCGTATCTGTATGGATGGGATTTACTCCTGATGGTATTAAAAAAGGAAAGAATACCAGTGATTATAAAGCTTATCCAAATAAAGTTGTTTCTGCAATTATGAGACATCTTGCTAGTGGTGGTTATAAAAAATCATATCCAAGTAAACCAGATGATGTTGTTCAAGCACAAATCGTTAAAGGTGTTTATCCTTATGTATCACCTTCAAGTGATACACCTAGTGATATGATTCTTACTGCTTGGTTTAAAAAAGGAACAACACCTAAGTCAACTCATGACAGTTCTTCATTGAACTTATCTCAATTAAGTTCATTTGAAGCAAGTTTAGATAGTTCTAATAAGATTGCTGTTAAGTTTGCTCCGTATAGTCCAATAGAAGCAACAACAAATGATCAAGCTAATGAAGGAACAAAGATGTATGGAAAGGTTGTCTATACTGTTCAAATCGTAGATAGTAATAGCGGTGCCACATTACATACTGAAAATTTAAGCAGTAATACTGGAACAATTAATTATACAGTAAATGGACAAGTTAAAGTGATTGGTTACTATAGTTATAGTAATGCTCCAGGAAAAACATCAAATAAAATTGAAAAAACATTAGGTAAAACAGAAAGTCAATTATCAGAATTACAAGGTACAGTGACTGCAGATGGTTCTACTGTAAGTGAGGGAAGTACGATTTCTGCTACATCCGTCTATGTAGCCATTACTCCTCAAGATAATTCGCATACTTTTAAGATTACTTTATATTCAAGTACTGGTGAAGAAATTACAAGTTCTAGTAGTAAATCAGCAACGATTAATTCTCTTGTTTCTGGATCATCTTATTCAATTGTTATGAGTGAATCTGATGGTTCTAAAACAGTAACAAAGAAAATTAACTTTACAGTTAAATAGAAAAGGCAACGATTGTTGCCTTTTTGTTTTAAAAAAATAGTCCTTGATAAGGACTATTTTCGATTTAACATTTGTTGTTGTTTTTCTTTATCTTTACACATATCAATAAGCTTACATTGTTTACAAGATGGATTGATTGCTTTACAAAAATAACGACCAAAGAAGATAAATTGATGGTGCGTTTTGGTCCAACGACTTCGATCAATATAACGCTTCATATTTCTTTCTACTGTTTCTACACTCGCATCATTTTTAGCAAATCCTAATCTTTTAGCAATTCTTTCAACGTGGGTATCTACTGCAAAAGCAGGAATATGAAAACCTACTGATAAAACCACATTCGTTGTTTTTCTTCCTACTCCTGGTAAACTCTCTAAAGCTTTTCTACTACAAGGAACTTCACCATGATATTGTTCAACCAACACTTCAGACATCCGTTTTAGGTTTTTAGCTTTATTACGATATAAACCGATTGTTTTAATATAAGTTTCTAGTTCTTTAATATCAGCCTGTGCCATGCTTTCCACATCAGGAAAACGTTTAAATAAATCTTTGGTTACAAGGTTCACTTTTTTATCTGTTGTTTGCGCTGATAACATCACAGCAACAAGTAACTGATAGACATCATCATGAATCAGTTCACAGTATGCATCTGGGTAAAGTTCATCTAAGTAATCAAGGACTCTCTGTGTTTTTTCTTTATTCATCTTCCCACCATTTATAGTGACTGACAGCAACTTTTCTTGGTTCTGGTTCTTGCTCTACATAACGCTGTTTAACGCCATTTTTAGCCCAATTATTCAAGATACCTTCAATATATCTAAAATTAAGAATTTGACTTTTTACAGCTTCTTTTAACGCTAATAAGATTCTTTCATCACTATATCCTTGTTCTTTCCATTCTTTTAAAATATCCATTTCCATCGGTGAAAGAGCACGAGCAAATTGCTTTTCAAATTCATCCAACAAATTCACTTCTGGTACTTCTTCTTGTTTTGACTCTAGCAGTCTTTCTACTAGTCTATTTAATTGTATCGTTCCATTACGATTAAAAATAAACTTCTTTTTAAGTAAAGAAGATAAAACATGATCTAATTCTTTATGTGATAAAGAAGAGTACTGTACTAACAATGAAGGAGAAATCATTTTAACATGTACATCTTTTAATACATATATCAATAATAAAATATAAATCTCTTGATCAACTAATCCTAATTCTTTTCCCTTTAAAATAAGTAATCTTTCTACTTGAATACAACCATTATCTTTTAAATACTTTAACATTCTTTCACCTACAATTTATACGCTTTAATAAATTCTCCATTATTTGCACTATAATAAGCATATATTAAAACATTATCTTGCCTATATGTAGCAACATAAACAAGCATCCCATTTTCATAACCTAATTCTATACGTTGAGGATTTTGTTGATACTTTTGATTAAATGATGCTTTAATTTGATTTTTAGAAATAATCTTCTTATCAAAAGATTCTACATATTTTAGTTTTTCATCATAAACCACATATTTAACCTTTTTCTTTTTTACCTTTAAAATATAATAAGTTTGATCACTATTATATTCATAAAAAACATTCTTATATTGGTAATGATGTTCTTGGCATATTTCATTACGAATACTTGTCATTTCATTTTGTTTTGTAGCATAAGGAACATGGATCCATAGCATATAAAAGCAAACATATATAAAAATAATCGCAAGTAATATAAATACTATTTTAAATCGATGTTTTTTTAAAAAAGCCTTCATTGACATTCTCCTTTGTTAGTTCATTATACTCTTTTTTATATAAAATAAAAAGACTTATGTAAAGTCCTTTATCCTTTAAAAATTAAAAAAGAGAACAAGCGTTCTCTACTAATCATCCCTTCTACTACTTCCGATAACCATTAAAACAATTCTAAGCAATGATAAAAGCGTAGAAATAACAGAAGCCACATAAGTAAGAGCTGCTGCCGTCAACATCTTTTTAGCACCACTATACTCACCATCAGATAAATAACGATCATTTAAAATCGTAAGTGCTCTAGATGAGGCATCAAACTCTACTGGTAAAGTCATAATTTGAAATAATAAAATACCACACATTAAAAACACACCTATCCATGCTATTTTAGTATTAGCTATAGCTAAACCTAAAAATAAAACAAACCAGCCTACTCTTTGACCTACATTACAAAAAGGAATAATAGCATTTCTAAAAGTAAGTGGTAAATAACCCTCTTTATGTTGAATGGCATGCCCACATTCATGAGCAGCGACTGCTAAAGCAGCAACTGTTGTTTGATCATAAATACCATTCGATAGTCTTAATACTTTATTTCTTGGATCATAATGATCACTTAATTCACCAGAGATATGTTCAATTCTTACATCTTGTAAACCATTTTGATCAAGGATTTCACGAGCTACCTGATAGCCTGTCATTCCTCTTGAATTATAAATCTTTGAATACTTACGATAAGAACGTGTCACTTTACCTTGAGCAAGAAGCATTAATACCGTTCCAATTAAAATCAGGAAAAATCCTACTTGGTTATATAACCCCCAACCATAATAACCATAATACATTTATATCACCTCTTCATTTATTATACACATAATTATGAACTTAAAATGAAAAGATGCAATTAATTCATTGCATCTTTTAAACGATTACTAGGTTTAAATGTCACTGTTTTACTAGCAGGTATAATCATTTCTTTTTGAGTTTTTGGTGAAATTCCTTTTCTTGCTTTACGATCATTTACTTTAAAAGTACCAAATCCAGAAATTAAAACTTTATCTCCTTCAACAACACTTCTTGTAATTGTATTAAACACAGTATCAACTAACATTTCTGCTTCTTTTTTTGTCATATTTCTTTCAATTGAAACCGATTCAATTAACTCTTTTTTATTCATTATACAACCTCCAAAATTAAAATCCGAGATTTAGTATAACATTAAAAAACATCGCTTTCAAGCACTTTTATTAGCTTTATAACACAATCGCTATGACATTACTTTTCCCCTTATTAACAATTTTACTTAAGATATCATGAAGACGAATACTAGCATTTTCAGGAATCGCATTAAGCTTAAAATACATGCCCTCTTCTATTAAATCACCCAGTTTTCTACCAAAGACATCACAATCAAAAACAGCCTGTTTATCATCCCCATTATTTTTTAAATAAGAAACAAAACTTTCTGCTTGTTGTTTTGAACCGATAATCGGTTCAAATGTGCTTTCAATGTTCACTCTAATCATATATGTTGTTGCTGCATTACTTTTAAGTTTCATTCCATAACGAGGACCCTGTTTAATAATTTCTGGTTCACTTAATTCAATATCATCTAAACGTGGTACTGCATAACCGTAACCGGTTTGTTTAACCATTTTTAAAGCACTGGCAACCCCTTCATATTCCTTTTTAATCTTTACTAAAGAAGCAATATAACTTAATAATGAAGCCTGATCAATATCTTCACCAATCACTTCTTTTAATAAATCTTGATATAAACCATCTCTTTCTTCTATTTTTAACTGCGTAGATGCATTGGCAGTATCTACCCCACGAATATAAGCTTTACTCACAAAATCATAATCATTAATACTATCAACAATTTGATTTACATCTTTGAGCTTCTTTATTTTAATTAATGATTCTTTTAATGATTGATCTAATGTTTGTTTTAACCAATGATCATGATCCAACAAAGCTAACCATTTAGGTACTTCTACTGCTACTTCACGAATAGGAAATTCATTCAATGCTTCTTTTAATAAAGAAACAACTTGTGATTCCATCATATTCGTCACATCTATTGCCATGACAGGAACATCATATTGACTTTGATAATCACTGACAACATCTTGACATCTTTGACTTTGAGGATCTTTACTGTTAACAACCACTATAAATGGTTTACCAATATGTTCTAGTTCATCAATAATATCACGGGTTGCCTGTTGATAATTTTTAGCTTCTAAATCAACAATACTGCCATCACTGGTTAATACAATACCAATCGTAGAATGATCTTGTATGACTTTTTTTGTGCCAATTTTAGCAGCTTCATCAAAAGGAATACTATCATTATACCAAGGTGTCTTCACTAAGCGAATACCACTATCATCCTGATAACCACTGGCACCATCAATCACATAACCCACACAATCAACTAATCTGACTTTAACATGAAAATCATCATCAACAACCATATCTACAGCTTGATTGGGAATAAATTTAGGTTCAACCGTCATAATCATTTTACCTTTACCAGATTGTGGTAATTCATCGATTGTTCTTAATTTAACATCTTGATTTTCGATATAAGGAATAACCGCAATCTCCATAAATCTTTTAATAAAAGATGATTTACCACTTCTTACCGGTCCCACAACACCTAAATAAATATCACCGCCACATCTTTGTCCTATGTCTTTTAATATATTCTTTGTTTCCATTTATCATGACTCCTTTATACCACTATATGTCTTGATTAAAAGATTAGAACAAAGAAAAAAGGAGGTACCCCTCCTTTTCATTATTTTACTTTTACTAATTCTAAATAACTTGTTGCGCCTACAACACCTGGTGTTCCTCCAGTGACTAAAATTTGTTCTCCTGGTTTAACACCATTTTCTCTAGCAATAATACTTGCATAATCAATCATAGAAATACGTGAACTTAATGGTTTACATGGAACAGCTTTAACACCCCAGTTTAAAGCTAATGCTTTTGTTGTTTTTAAAGAAGGCGTTGGTGCGATAATACGAGATTTTGTACGATAACGAGCCATTTTACGGGCTGTAAATCCAGATTCAGTAAAGGCAATAATGGCTGCTACATTGAACTTATAAGCAATTTCAGCTACTGACATACAAATAGCTTCACTTGCATCATTAGGCGCAGTACGAATTGCTTCTCTTTGTAAGCTTTGATAATCTAAACTATCTTCTATCTTACGAGCAATCTTAGACATCATTAAAACCGCTTCTTGAGGATAAAGACCACTAGCCGATTCACCAGATAACATGATAGCATCTGTTCCATCATAAATCGCATTAGCTACATCAGAAACTTCAGCACGTGTTGGTCTTGGATTTTCTTGCATACTATCTAACATTTGGGTTGCTGTAATAACAAGTTTTCCTCTTTCTTTACATTTTCTAATAATTGATTTTTGAATAAGTGGCACATCTTCTGCAGGAACTTCTACTCCTAAATCACCACGGGCTACCATGATACCATCAGCTACATCAAGAATTTCATCAACATTTTCAACCCCTTCTTGATTTTCAATCTTAGCTAAAATTTGAATATCATTACGACCATTTTCAATTAATAATTTTTTAATATCAATAATATCTTGAGCTCTTCGACAGAATGAAGCAGCAACAAAATCAAATGGATGTTGCGCTCCAAATGTTAAATCTGAAATATCTTTAGGAGATAAATAATCAAATCCTAATTTAATACCAGGAACATTAATACCACGTTTATTTTTAACTTCCCCATCATTTGCTGCCACACAAACAATATCACTACCTTCAACATGATCAACTAATAATTCCACTTGACCATCATTAACTAAAATATAACCACCTGGTTTAACATCCTTATATAAATCTTTATAAGTAATGGTAAAACGATCACTGGTTCCCACAATATCTTCATTACAAATTACACAAGTTTGTCCTTTTTTAAATGTTGTCTTTCCATCAACAAAATCACCTGTACGAATTTCAGGACCTTTCGTATCTAGAAGAATTGCTACTTGAGTTGATAATTCTTCATTAATTTCAAGTAATGTATTGATCTTTTGTTCATGTTCTTCATGAGTTCCATGAGAGAAGTTTAATCTCATGACATTCATTCCCGCTTTTACAAGCTTAGTAAGCATTTCTTTGCTTTCAGAAGCTGGTCCAATTGTACATACAATTTTTGTTTTTGACATAATCTCGTTTTTCATCATATAAGTCGCCTTCCTTTTACTTTATATGTTTAGTATAAACCTATTTTTAACTTTTAACAATGAATATGAAATAGCAAAATAATGCAAGAAGGCATGCTAAAAAATCCAAAAATAAACCAAGTTTCAAAGCATAGCGATATTGTTTCAATTTAACACTGGCAAAATAGAGAGTAACTACATAAAAAGTCGTATCACTTCCAGTTTGAATAATTGAGCCTAACGTACTATAAAGATGATTAATGCCATAAGTTTGAAATATTTGATTTAAAATAACTAAAGAACCTTGGCTAGAAAAAGGGCGAATCAACATCATCATCAATATCTGTATCGGTAAATGCATTGATTTCATCATCGGCTTTAATCCCTGTTGTAAAAGTTCTAATAAACCACAAGTTTGAAAACATTGGCACCATAAAGTAAAAGCCATTAAAGTCGGTGCTAAAACAACCACTAACCCTAACCCCTCTTTCACTCCCTTTACAAACTCATCAAAAACATCTACTCCATTGATCATTCCTAAAATAAAACTCACTAAAATAAAACCAACCACAAGATTAATCATGACGTTCTTTAACCTTAATAATCATGATACCAACAATGGTAATGATAAAACCTATCACCATACTGTAACGAAAAAAGCCGGCTACATCTCTAGCATGATAGCTTTGTCTTAAAGTCATCATTGAAGAAGGAACTAAAGATAAACCTGCTGTATTGATGACAACTAAAGTGAGCATTTCTCGAGTAGGGTGATGACTTGGCGTAAGTTGATTTAGTGCTTGCATCGCTTTTAATCCACTCATAGTAGCTAGTGAGCCGACTCCTAGTAAATTAGCCATCATATTTGAAGAAAGATATAAAAAAATATCTTGATGATCAATGACATTTCCATAAATAAAACGTAATACTGGTTTAAATAAAAAAGATAAATACTTAATCATTCCTGAAGCTTCAATCACATTTAAAATTCCATTCCATAAACAAGCACTTAAAACTAATGTTTTAACTAAATCAAAGACTTGAAAAGGACTTTTTAATACTTCAAAAAATAGCTTTTCTTGACGTTGCATTAAAAATGCCACTGTCAAGAAAATAATCATCCCATATTTAAAAACTTTAGCCATAAATAAGATCCTTTAAAATATAATAAAGTGCATATTTAAACTGATAATGTGATAGTTGTTTACAAACAACTGTTTTTTGATTAACTTGAAGATAAAGTTGATTTTGAATAACTTGACAGGTGACTTGATCTTGAGGCTGTAATTCTAACTGTAAATCACGATCAAAAATATAAACTTCCTGGTCTATCCAATTTAACCCTTCATCATATATCTTCACTGACTGAAACTTTTTAAAAACTTCTTCATATTTATCTTTATGAAAAGCAAAATCATTACCACAATTAAAAGTCACAATAATTAAGTCCATCCCTCTTTTTTTAGCTCTGGTTACTAAAGTCCTTCTGGCTTTTTTAGTAAAGCCTGTCTTTCCTCCTAGACAATATGAATATTCTTTTAATAAACGATTTTTATTATTCCAGGAACCTTTACCATCCAATCTTTGATAAACCTGAGTTTTAACAATTTTATTAAAGATTGGATTTTGACAACAATAATCCATCAAGATAGCCATATCTTTAGGACAAGATATATTTCCGTCATCTTCCTCATCTAAACCGGTAGGATTAGAAAAATGACTGTTAGAAAGTTCTAATTTCATCGCTAAATCATTCATTTTTTCAACAAACTTATCTACTGAACCAAATGTTGCTTTGGCTAGCATCAATCCACAGTCATTTCCACTTCTAAGCAATAAGCCATATAAAAGATCTTGAATCGTTATTTTATCCTTTATATGTATATAAACACAACTACCATAAGCTTTATCTATTGTATGATCAACAATGACTTCTTTATCTAATTTATTATTTTCTATCGCCAAAATCGCCGTCATGATTTTAGAAATAGATGCTACACTTTGACTTTCATTTTCTCTTTTTCCTTCAATGACACTTTTAGAAAAACGATCATAGACAACATAACTCTTGCCACAAAATTGAACTTGACTTAAAGATACTTGAAAAATAAAAAGGATACTGAGTAAAATTTTCATTTTATCACCAGTATCATTTTATGAATCTATTCATGTTTTATGATAATGAAAGTTCATACACTTTTATCATAAAATAAACACATAATGAAATCATCATATCACCCATTTATTATATGTTATCATGATGATTTTATACCTAACGTGCATAACGAATCAAAGTTTTAGCCTTTAATGGTTTAAAGTATTGACGAACTTTGCCACCACAGGCAATGACTAATTGATTATTGTAGCCAAATTCTCTACCAATTGTTCCTTTTTCAACTTTTGATATATGAGTTAATTGTCCTTTTATGATTGCAAATTTCATTGTATACTTCCTCCTTTTCTACCTTTATTATAGAAAAAGAAGAAAATAAATGAGGACGTATATAAAAAATGAAAACCGGATTACCGGTTTTCATTAATATTATCTATTAGAAATCTACTTCTGTGTCGTAGTAGCAAGCTTTTAATAATTTAACCATTTCTTCTTGTGTTGGAATACGTGGGTTACTTCCTGTACATGCATCTAAGATTGCATTTTTAGCAATATCTTCTACACGATCTAAGAAGACATCTTCAGGTACAAATCCTTTATCTGCTGGTAAACCATCAGCACCATAATGAGCAATACAATGAGGAACATTTAATTCATCATTCATTTTACGTAAATGAGCAATTAATAAATCTACTTTTTCATCATCATTATTTCCACCTAAATGCATATAATCAGCAATCACACCATAACGTTTTTTAGCAGTAGGATCTTTTGCATTAAATTTAATAACTTTAGGTAAGTACATAGCATTAGCTGCACCATGAATAATATGTCCACCTTGATCTACGAATGCAGCACCAGTTTTATGAGCCATTGAGTGAACAATACCTAATAAAGCATTTGAGAATGCTTGTCCTGCTAAACATTGAGCATCATGCATATCATCTCTGGCTTTCATATCACCATTATAAGAATCAATTAAGTTAGCTTGAATCATTTCAATAGCATGAATAGCTAATGGATCAGTATAGTTACAATTAGCAGTAGATACATAGGCTTCAATCGCATGAGTCATAGCATCCATACCTGTATGAGCAACCAATTTAACTGGCATTGTTTCAGCTAAATCTGGATCTACGATAGCCACATCTGGTGTAATTTCAAAGTCTGCGATAGGATATTTAATACCTTTATCATAATCAGTAATAATTGAAAATGCTGTTACTTCTGTAGCAGTACCACTTGTTGATGGAATAGCACAGAAATGAGCTTTTTTACGTAATTTAGGAATTCCGAATACTTTACACATTTCTTCGAAAGTAATATCTGGATATTCATATTTAATCCACATTGCTTTAGCAGCATCAATAGGTGAACCTCCACCCATAGCAACAATCCAGTCTGGTCCAAATTCTTCCATTACAGCAGCACCTTTCATAACAGTTGTTACTGATGGATCTGGTTCAATACCTTCAAATAATTTTACTTCCATTCCAGCTTCTTTTAAATAGTTAACAGCACGATCTAAGAATCCATTTCTTTTCATGCTGCCACCACCAACACACACGATAGCTTTTTTTCCTTCTAAGTTTTTAAGAGCTTCTAAGGCTCCTTTTCCATGATATAAATCTCTTGGTAATGTAAATCTTTGCATAGGTCACGTCTCCTTCTTTCCTTATACATTAATGATAGCACTTACATCACGTGAAAAAAAGAACATAAAAAGGAATAGTTATATTCCTTTTTTGATATACCTTATTTAAATTGTTCCGTTAATTGATGTAAATATCGAATAAAATCCCCTTCTTCACTCGTAGGATTATATCCTTTTCTATATATCACTAAGTCAATATACTCATTTTTTTGATCTAAACATTCTTTTAAAATCAAACCATAAGCATCTAACATTTCTTTTGATAAAGGAGAAGCCCAAATATAGGTATCCTTGACATATCTTAAGATTTCATATTGACTAGCACGTTCATATATTTTAATGGTTTTATTAGCTTGTTGATAAGGATTATCTTGGTCTTGAATGCGGCTATCGCCATGAATAAGTTCAATTTGATCATATAAATCCGCCAAATATATATTCTTGTTTGCTAGAACATTATCTTTAGACATCAATACTAAATAATGAAAGCGAAATAACTCTTCCCATTTAATGCCTTTTAAAGCTAAGATATTTTCATAATAATTCATTTGATCAACAGGTATTCTAATAATTCCTAAATGATCTTCACCTTCATTGATATTAGAAATAGCCTGTTCTGTATTCGTTTCTCTATAATTAATATCAATATCCTTATCCTTTATTCTCTCACTTCTTAAAAAACGAATAAAAGCTTCTGAGATATAACTCACTCGAGGTACAGAGATATTTAAAGAAACTGTTTTTAAAGAATCTTCATGATACATATTTTCTAAAGCTTCTACCTCACTAACAATACTGATCGCTCGATCTAAAAACTGTCTTCCTTTTTTAGTAGGGGTTACCCCCTTACTATTTCTTTCAAAGATTTTAATATTCATTTCTGCTTCTATTTCTTTAATAATCTTTGATAGACGAGGCTGATTTAAATATAAGTGGGTAGCTGCTTTCGATATCGAACCATACTTATCTACTTCTATCATATATTTTAAATGTAATAAATTCATGATCATCACCTAATCTTTATTCTATCACAATATTGTAAAGTAAAGATATGATTTGTAAATTTATTACAAAGAAGAGTTTAGATTTGCTATATGAATTGATTGTACAAAAAGCATTATGTTATTAAAAGAAGCCCACATGGTGTGAGCTTCCAATATATACATATAAAATTAATATTTATTTCCTAAGTATATTTTAATTAAAAATATTTTCTTGATGAATGTAATTTTTTAAACTATACTCATCTCCGACAATTGTAACATCAAATTCTTTAACGCAATATTGAAGCCATTCATACAAAACAAACATATCTCCTACTAACTGTGTAACATAAATCATAGAAATTTTATGACAACTAACATACCCTGAATATTGTCTATGTTGGAAATCATTTTGTACCAAATATTTTTGAATATCAATCCATGCTTTCTTATAATTTTTTGAAGGGTAATACTTTTTTACCAGTGCATCACTTAAATCAAAATTAAGCGCCTTTTTGCTTTCTAATGAACTCATTTGTTTGCGCTCTCACTTGATAGAAATTTTTTAAAGCATCTTCCCTATATTCTGGACTATCTGGTGTATCTCCAAAAAAACTAATATACCATTCATCTACTATTTTTAAAAACCAGTTTGTATCTGGTAATTGCCATTGTGCTATCACAAATGTTCCAAAATCTTTTTTAACACCTTGGTAAACACCAGGTGATTTTACTTTAACACCTCTGTCAGTAAAATACTTATCAATCTTTTGATAACAACTCTCTAAATCAATATGATGTTGTTTTGCTTTTTCTTCACTCAAATATATTTCCATTAACATCGTCTTTTACTCCTTATTACAATGTAATCTATTGTGTCATACCCCTCACTATTTAAAATAATTTAATTTTTGACTTATTATTAGTTAATATTTATTTGATTATTGATGTAATGATTAACCCCTTCTAACGTATCAATTCCATAAACTTTATGAACTGCTTTAAAATACGTTTTGATTTGTTCTTTAGTAATTAAAATATTGGAGCGTTCTAAAAGTGAATATCCTTTTCTAGATTCTACCCAAGGTGTTTCTTTATGAGTAATTTGTTCAAGAACTTTTCCACTATAATTTCCAAATGAATTTAATACTAGATTTATTATGTCTTTTTCCTCGTTAGATAACACTTCAAATCTATTTTTTAAAATGATAAAACGATTATCATCTATGGGGTTGTATTTAAATTCCTTAAATAAATTATAAACATTTTCATACACTGGACCATGTACCCAAGCATAACAGTCCTCTTTAAATAATGGTATATCATATAGCGTCATATATATTCCTTGAATAAAGTAGAGTATTTTTTGTAAAGCAAGAGGTGTAAGTTCTATTGTTTCTTCAAATATATATGAAATAGTAGATAGTAATTTTGATGAAACATTAAACATATCATTTAATTTTTTAGCACACTTTATTGCTTTTTGATACGCTGTTTCTCCTATTTTATCTTTATTTTCATTAAGTTTATCAATCATATATTTCGGTGATTTAAGAGCTGATTTGACAATGTCTGAATACTCTTTTGAAGGGACTTGTCCCTTCAAATAACGAGTAATAGTAATCTCTCCAAAGCCTAATGCTAGAGAAAGTGGTGCTTTTCCAATATCGTATAAGTTCATAAGTTTTTCTATATCTTTAATTGTAACAATATCTTCCATTTGTCGATATTGATCATCAATTTCTTTTGTTTGTAAGTCTAATAATCCTGGTATTTCAATTTCTTCACCACAATTTTTACAATAAGCTGTTGTTATATCGAACATATATTTTTTGTCTTTAATAGTATATTCTGTTTTCACTATTTTTATTTCATGTTCTGTTTTTTTTCTACATTCTGGACAAAACACTAAATCTTTAGTCATTTTTATTCCTCCGTTTCATATTACTAGTACGTAAAATATTTATTCATTGGATACTCTTGTTCATGAAAAGATATTATAATGCAAAATCCATCATCTAACTTGTTAAATTTTATATATAATTTTTCATCTGAATAATTAGTATGTTTATTTCTTCTTATTTCACAAAAATCATCCTCTGTTAAACTGAGAATGATATTACTTCTCTCTTTTTCACTTATAATATAATCTCTAAATAACTTTTTATTCTTATCTCTTCTAGAAAATGAACATCTATTGTCGTAGATAGCTTTTTTTATTTCTAACAACTACTCTATTATGTTTTCTCGAGTAATAGGACCATCTTCTTTGTAATAATGTGTTTTTTTATATATCCTATCATCATTATATTCAATGATTGAATTATGTCAATATCCTATCATTGAATAAAAAATAAGTGCAACCTAGTTGCACTTATAAATAATTATTTCTTTTTAACAATATCATTTAAATCTTTAAAGATAGAATGATCAGGAATGACACCTCTTACTCTAGAAAGAGGATAAATGTTAGTATGTCTGCCAATGACTGTACCAGGATTTAATACACTATTACATCCTACTTCTACATAGTCTCCTAACATAGCTCCCATCTTCTTTAATCCTGTTTCGATTGATTCTTGATTGAATCGATCTTTAACAACAACTAAAGTCTTATCACTTTTAACATTACTTGTTATTGATCCTGCACCCATATGTGATTTATATCCTAAAATAGAATCACCTACATAGTTATAATGAGGTACTTGTACACTATCAAAGATAATGACATTCTTTAATTCTACCGAATTACCAATAACACAATCTTGACCGACTAAAGCACTTCCTCTAACAAAAGCACCATGTCTTACTTCTGTTCTAGCACCAATAATACATGGTGCTCCTAAATAAGCACTATCAAACACTTTAGCATCTTTATGAACCCATACATGTTCACTTACTTCTTGATAATCATCACCTAATGATTTACCTAATTCTATAATAAAGTCTTTAATATCTTTTAAAGCTTGCCAAGGGTATTCATATTTTTCTAATAAAGGACGAGCTTGGCTATGATTTAAATCATATAAATCTTCTATTTTATACATTTTTATTACCTTCTTATTTACCATTTAATACATCTTTAATTGCTTTTGTATTTTCACTTACACTTATTGCATCTGGAATCATGTAATAGAGATTACTTGATGGCATATAAGCTCCACCTGTTTGAGTTACACCTTTTCCAGTAAATTGTTTTTGAGTGAAAGTCCAAGCAGCATTATCATTGATTTGCATTTTAATTAAATCAGTAATGTCATTAGATTCCATGTTTGTTTCAAAACATCCCGTAATCGCATTTAACACACTAGAATAATTTTTAATAATAGCAGGTGACATCATCTTATTTAACATGCCCATTAAAACATCTTGTTGATGTTTTACACGCATGTTGTCACCTTCAACAAATGAATGTCTTTCTCGAGAATAAGCAAGCGCTTGAGCTCCATTCATATTTTGTTGACCAATAGTATAAGTATAACCACCAGCACTAAAATTACGATCTACATCAACAGTAATACCACCTAAAGCATCAACCATTGTTGTAAGTGAAGTAAAGTTAACACGAGCATAATAGTTAATATCAACACCTAAATAATTTTGGATTGTTTTCACTGTATTTTCAGGTCCAGCAATACCTGAGTGTGTTAACTTATCACTAGCACCCATATTAGCTAAAGGAACATAATAATCTCTTGGAATAGAACTTAATAATATTTTCTTAGTATTTGGATTTACTGTCATGATCATATTAACATCTGATCTTGCTACAGTTGAAATAGCTCCATAAGTATCAATACCAGAAATATAAACTGTAAATGGGGTATTGGTTACTGATACACGATTAGAGAAATCTTTAACTTTAACTTTAACATCGGCTGTCCAGATTTCTTTAGTTTCATTTTCAAAGTCAGGATGATTTTCTTCAAACATTCCATTTAATGCTGTATTCACTAAAATAGCATTAACAGTATGATTATATAAATCATCACCTAAATTAGCATAAGAAATCACTGAATCATAAGAAATACTTGATTCTTTTTCTTGTGCTTGTTTAATAACTTTATTCATATCATCTTTATTATCATTTTGTAAGCAATATTCAATTGATTCATTTTGTAAATCTTTTAAACTATTAATCTTACTGCTCTTTAAAACAACAATTGCATAATGAGTTGATTTTGTATTTGCACCAGTAATATCATCTAAAGCCGAATTACCTTTACTTACCATGACTGATCCAAAGATCATTAAAATACTTAATAATAAACTTATAATCTTTCCTACAATCTCTCTTGGTTTAGTACGATGTACATGATGGTGATGTCCCTCTCCATCATGATGACGTCTTTTCTTTGTTTTCATTAAAGCAAATGTAACTAAACATAATAAAGCTAAAAGCATGACAAGAATAGCTGTATAAACTGTTGGTATCACATTTAACTTAACAATAAAAAATAAGAATACACATGTTGAAATGACTTGTAAACCAAGGATTACAGGCCAAGATATCACTTTCTTTACTTTATCCATAAATACCTCTACTTTCTTGCTTCAAATTATATAACTTTTATAGGTGTTTTTCTACATGAATGTATGAAAAAACATTGCAAGTAGCAGTGTTTGACAAATTAATACAATATCATGACATATTATTTAGATAAACAGTGAATATTAATTACATTCTTTTCTAAAATAGGCATTATTACGTTTTTCTACTTTGTAATAAATCTTTAAAGCATCTTCTCTATATTCTGGACTATCTGGTGTATCTCCAAAATAACTTATATACCATTGATCAACAACTTTTAAAAACCAGTTTGTATCAGGTAATTGACATTGTGCTTTAACAAATGTACCAAAATCTTTTTTTACTCCCTGATAAACACCTGGTGATTTTATTTTAACACCATACTTTAAAAAATAACGATTTATTTTTTAATAAAAACTTTCTAATTAAAATTTGATTTTAGTTATACTATACATCATTTTTATAATTATTAATTATATCCATACATTGATCAAACAAAATATCATTATTTATAATTATAACAAATAATGATGTTTTTGCTCTTGTTATAGCTTGATAAAGCATTTGAGCACCGTAATTCCCAGAATCCCATATTCCTGCATCTAATCGATCTCCTATATAATTAAATTTGGCATCAATTATAACTGCCACCTTTTCAAATTCTTGACCAATAACCTGATGAGAATTACCAAGAGAAACACTATTCAAACGTGTAAAAATAGAATCACGATATATACTTGGGGTGTAATTAATAAAATTCCATCCTTGCCTTTTTAAATATTTCAAAAAAGTTTCGGTATCTTTGTATGTTTTAAATTTTGTTAAATAAACATTTTCATAATTCATCTCCATATGTTTATGACTTTTATCAAACAAATTATCAACAAAAAAATAAATTTCCTTATTTGCTCGTATTCTCCCTTTAATTTTATATTCTTTAATGACATAATCTTTAATCAGTTCTATTGAATTAGAATTTTTTTCTTTAGCATTCATTGTTTTGGATTGTCAACACTTTTTTGGACACTTTTTATGAGAACGCACG
>NZ_QRQB01000024.1:0-39211 GCF_003475785.1 Coprobacillus sp. AF33-1AC
CTTATTGGCCGAAACAATCTCAACCACAAGTTATTTTAAATTACCCTAATAAAATAGCAATCAAGCCATTAAATTAAATATTATTTTCCTAGACGAGACATTGGTAACATAGCTGCTCCAATAGCACCACAATCATCTATTTCAGTTTCAAGCAAAGGAATGTGTCCACGCATACCAACGTGAATTTTAGAGTTAAATTGTTCTACTAAACGATCAAAGAAATAATCCTTAGCTTTCATAACACCGCCACCTACTACAAAGCAGTGAGGATCTACTGTATGTGCAATATTAGCAAACATTGTAGCAAGTTCAGAAACACATTCATCAACAATACCTTGTGCTTTTAAATCACCTTCACTGGCAAGTCTGAAGACATCTCCTGCATGAGATACTTTTTCTTCTCCTAAGATTTCTTTTCCTTTACGGGTAATAGCTGTACCACTTGCTTCTCCTTCAACAGCGCCTGGATTCAATCCCCCAAATTTATATCCATTATTTTTTACAATAATATTTCCAATTTCACCAGCATGTCCACGTCCACCTGAAACAAGTTTACCGTCAACAATAAAAGCGCCACCAATTCCAGTTGAAATCGTTACATAATAACATGTAGGATAATTCTTACCTGCTCCTAATAATGCTTCAGCAAGTCCAGCAACATTTGCATCATTATCAATAAATACAGGTAAATTAAAACGATCAGCTAATTTATCACAAATTGGATAGTTTTCAAAACCTGGTAAATTAGTAGCCATAATCATTGAACCTTTAATAACATCAACAGGACCTGGAACACCTATTCCAATACCTTCTACTCCAGAAATTCCTCCACATACTGATAAATCTAGTCCTTCAATTTGTCTAACAATCTTTGAAACAACATAATCAGGACCATTTTCTCTTTCTGTAGCTCCTTTTACTTCACTATATGATTTTCCATTTTCATCAACTAAAAGAGTTCTAACATTTGTTCCCCCTAAGTCAATACCAATATAATATTTCATTGTCTTCCTCCTTATCCCTTCATTAAAATATTATACTATATTTTTAAGTATCTTAAAATAAAGTTTTTTCAATTTGTTTAAATGTTTGACTTACATCACAAATTATTTCTTTATCCTTCAAATAATTCAAACTCCCAAATGGATCAACAAACTTAATTTTATAAGCATGTAATAATTGATGGTTTAATCCAAATCTATTTTTAATTTCTTTATTCAAATTAAAATCACCGTATTTACGATCCCCAATAATAGGATGATCAATACTTGATAGATGAATTCTAATTTGATGCATTCTACCTGTAACCAACTTAACCTCTATTAAACTATATCGATTATTAGCTTTAACTGGGTTAATAATCGTTTTCATAACAAGTGCCCCAGGTGTATCTTTTTTTACAAACCTAACTCTTGATTCACCTTCTACTTTTTTTACATATCCAACCAGTTCCTGATGTTTTGTTAATGATCCTTTACAAATAGTTAAATATGTTTTTTCAATATGATGTCTTTTTTTCATCATTTCATTTAAATCTTGTAATGCTGCCATAGTTTTACCAAATATAACAATACCACTTGTATTACGATCGAGTCGATGAACAGGACCAGGCATAAAAGAATTTTCGCGCGATAAATCTAATTCACCTTTTTCAGACAAATAACTTAACACTTGATTAGAAAGCGTATTGACAGATTCATGTATATCCTCATGAACTAATAAACCAGCAGGCTTATTAACAATCAGAATATTTTCATCTTCATATAAAACTTTAAATTCGCGTTTTAAATGATAAATATCTTTTTCCTGTGTATATTCCAAAAATTTATCTTCATATAAAAACATATCTAAAATATCATTTTCTTTTAAAATATAATTCTCACTTACTCTTTTACCATTTATTTTAATATCTTTTTTTCGAAACATTTTATAAATCATACTGCTAGGTGCACGACATAATAGTTTCTTTAAATACTTATCTATGCGTTGATTAGCATCATTCTTTTTAATTACTATTTGCTTCATAAAATCCTCCACCTATATTATAACATGAATTTTATCAGTGCCAAGATTTGTTATATGTAACCCTTTACATTTTGTGCAAATATGCTATAATATATTTGTTGAGTGAAGCAAGTTCACTTAAATAAACCCCTATTATCACCCTTATGTGAATAAGAAAGTATGCTCCCCCGCATACTTTTTTATTTTCATTTTATAACAATCATACTATACTTTTAATGAGGTGAAAAATATGGAAAAGAAAGTCGATTCTACAACTCTATACGAAGGAAAAATCATTACAGTAAATAAAGACCACGTAGAATGTCCTAACAAAAAAATAGCAACTAGGGAAATCGTAAGACACCATGGTGGTGTTGGTATTTTAGCCATTGTTGATGATCGAATCATTTTAGTCAAACAATACCGTTACGCTTATCAACAAGATCTTTTAGAAATTCCTGCAGGAAAATTAGAAAAAGATGAAAATCCCTATGATGCTGGGAAAAGAGAATTAGAAGAAGAAACAGGATATAATTGCAAAACAATGAACTTAATTGATCAAATTTATCCCACACCAGGATATTGTGATGAAGTCATTCATTTATATGAAGCTAATGACATTTATAAAGTAGATCACCCTCGAGATGGTGACGAAGATGAATTTATCGATGTCATAATGCTTCCTATCGACGAAGCCTATCAAAAAGTTTTAAAACACGAAATCAAAGACTCTAAAACAATTATCGCCGTTATGTACGCCTATATCCAAAAGCATGTTTAACATGCTTTTTTTTATACAAAAAAACTGCCGAAGCAGTTTTGTTTTCATATGGCGGTCTGGACGGGACTCGAACCCGCGACCTCCGCCGTGACAGGGCGGCATTCTAACCAGCTGAACTACCAGACCATATGTTATTTTAAATGGCGGAGACAGAGGGATTTGAACCCTCGCGCCAGTTTCCCGACCTACACCCTTAGCAGGGGCGCCTCTTCAGCCTCTTGAGTATGTCTCCATCAGTTGCCTAATCATAATAACATATCGTTCTACCTTGTGCAAGTCAAATTTAAATTTTTTTCTTTTTTTGTACACAAATCAAATATCTAATTATATTTAGTTACTATCTAACCAAGTTAATCACATCGAATATACAAATTAAAATAGCGTAAGAAAAGTAACTCATGACCACTTTAAATAGATTTTATTCAAAATAAGTTAAAAATAAATAAAGAAAATATACAATTTAACCCCCTCAATCAAGAGTAGTTTTTTTGACCTTGATTTGACCTTGTTATAATTCAATATAATACGTCTAAATACAACTAAATTTAAACAAGCAAAAAACATTTATATACAATAAAAAAAGCCTAAACATCTAGTAAACACTAGTGTTTAAGCCATTTTGTCATTGGTCTCCCCGCACGGTCTCGAACCGTGGACCCTCTGATTAAGAGTCAAGGAATGAAAACGTCCAAAACCCCCATTATATCAATACTTTTTTATTGTCGTTTTGATTTTGACTACCACTTTGACCACCATTTTAATCTTTGCAATTAATTATCGATCCTTATTACTTTTTTATTTGTACACTTTACATCATAGTACCACTATGCTGTAATGATGATGTCAAAGGAAGGAATGATTAAATGGAAAAGGAAAAATTTAATCAAGCCAAGTATATGAGAAAATGGCAAAAAGAAAATATGAAGCAAGTTAAAGCTGCATATAAAACTGAATTTGTTGATGAATTCAAATCAGCTTGTAAGAAGTTAGGAATTACACAATCAGAAGTAATTAGAAAAGCAATGGAAGAAACAATTGTTAAAGCAAATAATAAATAAAGGAGATAATAAAAATGGAAAAAGTATATTTAGGAGAAGAAGCAAAAAAAGTAATTATCAGTCAAGGAATCAAAGAAGATGAAATTAGCGATTATCTAGAAATTGACAAATTTCATGAAACATTAGTTTATGATCATGATAAATTTGATTTTAGTAAGTTATCTATATCAAAAGATGATAATTATGAATGGTCTATCGCTTTAGACAATGAAGAAGTTTTTGATACAATTGAAATGGATGCTAAATAACATGGAAATATTGTATCAAGTAGCGTTAATGTCAATTACACATGATGGCGATGCTACACCTACTCAATATGCAATTTTTGATAATCATGAAGATGCACTAAAATGTGCCAATGGATTGCTAGAAGAAAAAGAAAGCTATTCTAGTGATTACAATGCTATCTATATTAGAAAAATCATAGGTGACAAGATTTCTTATCTTGAATCGTGGCATATATAGATTTATAATAATATTGTTATTAATAATGATTACTTAAGATTAAGCACCTAGCAGTGGTGCTTTTTCTTTTACAAAAAAATAGCGCCAAACAGTTAAAAAACCATTTAGCACTATTTCATGAATAAATATTCTAGCAAATTTATATTATATGTTAACAAAACAATATATCATTATAGCATAATTTTTTCATAAAAAAAGAGTCTAGACTTAAAATCTAGACTTTTCTTGTTTCTATTAAGGTTAAATATCGTTCATGAATAACGATATTGGCATATCCATTAGTAATTACATAATAATCCCCTTTATGGTCCTTAATTTCAAACAGTTCATGAGAATTTATTACATTTTCATTAATATCTTTGGCGTTTGGTATAATCCTACATTTATTTATCATATACTCCCACCTGCTCGTTTATACGATCAATTGTATCTTCTTTTTCAATTAATTCTTTTTTTAATTGAATGATTTCATTATCTTTATTTTTTAATTCATTTTGGTAATTTAAATTAATACAACAAGATAAGAATAATAAAAATGAGATTATGGCTATAAATAATAAACGATTACTTTTCATCATAATAATCTGTTCACTTCTTTTCTAACTGCTTCATAGTCATATCCAGCTGCTTGTAATCTTTGTTTACGCATAGCACCATTTCCCCATTTTCCGGCAATCACTTCTTGTGCAATTTGAGTCACGGATTTTCTAACTGGTGATGAGCTAGTAGATGATTTACCACATAATCTATTAACTTCTGCTTGTACTTCAGAATAGTTATATCCAGCTGCTTGTAAACGATTCTTACGGTCCGCACCTGAACCCCATTTGCCTGCCATAACTTCTTGAGCAATAGTGGCTACAGATTTTCTAACTGGTGATGAGTTAGTAGATGATTTACCACATAATCTATTAACTTCTGCTTGTACTTCAGAATAGTTATATCCAGCTGCTTGTAAACGATTCTTACGGTCCACACCTGAACCCCATTTGCCTGCCATAACTTCTTGAGCAATAATGGCTACAGATTTTCTAGTCGTAGATGCAGTTGCAGTTGTTCCTCCTCCAACAATACATACATCATTTACCCATCCGATATTACCATTGTTTAATAAATAAGGATTTCGAGCACCTGAAATGATTTTTGTGATTGTTCCAGTAGTTTTAGATGGTTTTAATTTTTTATCAGAACCAGAAGATGTATATACACCATTAATGCTTACAGTATCTCCTACTTTATAAGATGTACCTGTAACTGGCACAGGATTTACTACAACTGCCCCTCCACCATACATTTCATTGTACCTAGCTTGAACCATTTGTTGATATTGTGCTTCTGTAACTCCCATAGAAATTAATCTATGTGGACAAACCTTACCGCTCCAATGTCTATGATAATGTACTTTAGTAGCAGGGATACCGAATTGTTTCATCAACATAGCAATCATTGTTAAAGCATTATCATCCGCTTTAGTATATCTATCTCCACCCGATTTTGAATAACAAACTTCTACACCAATCGATTTTCTATTTCCTGTTCCTGAACTACCATCACCGGCATGCCAAGCATTTCTAGAATAAGGAATACCCTGAACTGCACGATAATCATCAACCGCAACATGAAAAGAAACTTGTTTATTGTTACCAATCATATAAGAAACTTCAGACATAGCAGATGCATCATTATATGTATCATGTCTAGTAATATAGCTTGGAGTCATTGTGTATGGACATTTAATTCCATATTTACTAGATGGAACTAGCATTGTTGTAATTTGTAAAGAATGGCCCATATTATTCTTCCCCCTTTGCATCATCTGATCCTATGCCTTCATCATCTTCCCGTGATGTAAAATCATTTTCTTTTAAATTTGTTTGATATAATTCTTCATCGAATTCTACTTTGTCAGTAGTGATATTAAATTCATTATCCATATTCTTTTCCTCCTAATGTAAAAAGAGAGTATTTAATTACTCTCTTTGCTTTGTAAGTGTAATAGTTCTATTTCATTTTTCATTTTTGTTACCATACCATTTCCACCTAACGCATGGTATGCATCATACATTTCATTGAAGTTATCGTATGCATATGTTGGAATAGAACCTCTCTTCATATACTTCTCGTGATATTCTATTAATTTAACTCTCAATAATAGCATAGTTCCTTTTGAATTGGCTTCCCGCATTTTTCTTTCGTTTTCTATTCTTTTATCTCTTGCTATTGCATCTTGTTCTTGTTTTTTCTTTTGCTCCTTCAAAAGCCAAACGATATAAGAAAGAATAACAGGAAGTATAATTGTATATGTTTTTATCAAAAAATCATACATAATTAATTACTTTCAATTTCTTCCAATTCTGGAAGCCCTGCAATACTAGTAAGAATAGATACAACACCAGAAAGACAACTAGCACTAATGATCATTGCCCAGTTAACATCATTCATAACTGTAGATGTACCAATTAATGCAACTGCAGTTTGAGCAACGGTTTTAACTGATCTAATTCCAGCTGCCTTAAGCCATTGTTTGAAATCATATTTTTTTACCTTCATTTAAATCATCCTTTCCGGATAGTTTTTAGTCTTATCCAGGACAAAAAATGACTGACGTCCTTTAATTGCTATTTTTTTGTATACAACACTATTAGCTGGTAAGGTTTACTTTTTGAGTAATCTTCAACTCCTAATAATAATTGATTTCCATATTTTTGACATGTCCATCTATACCCTGCAGTAAAGTATTGATTAACATTGATATACCAACCATTAATAGATCCTGCCATTCCTAAACAAAATAACAGATTATCAATATTTTCAATCTTATCAATTGCAGTTTGTGATTGAGGTAAAGTCCCTTGATATCCTTTACAATATATTTTCTTACCATCAATCCATTGCAAACCGGTTTCTTGTTCATTTAAAGAAAACTTAAGGTTTAATAATGTATTTCCACTTAAATTCACTAATTGAGCCATAAATTGCCCATTTACTAACACCAGTACCCTTTAATATCTTCCATAAATCTCAGTTAAAGTAGTGTTTGAATTTGTTTTGGAATCCGTCCATAACGAACCAACAAAAGATAATTGCTTTGAGCCTTGATTATAGCTTTGAATATCCACTGATATACATCTATAATCCGCTACAATACCACCATTTTTTATTGAACCATTAATAATAGGAACTTCTACTGATCTATCATTAATGATAATAATTAATGACTTGAATTTTAAAGCATCATCACTCAATGTAACCGTGTGTAGATACGTTACTGATTTTCCATTCCATAGCAATGTATCTTTATTAATTTCATTACCATCTTTATCAACCAATTTTCCCATATTATAGGAATAACTTTTTATTTATGACTACTTTATGTCAACATATCTAATTGTCACTGTTAGACTTTTATTTGTAACACCACCAAAAGCATATATACTACCACCTAAATTTTGAAAGCTTTGAAATGCAATAAAGTATTTTTCATTTATCACATATGGAACAGCAATATAATTGTCACAAATACAACTGATGATCATCACTTCATTGCTATTTAGATTGGTTGCTATCGTTGAACCTGAACTAGTATTAGCTGTGATTGATGTTGTTTTAATTTCTAACAATGATTCATTGTTGGCATTTACAAATTTAGTCATAAATACCACCTCTATTCAAAGAGATGCAGTTATTCCACTGCACCCCCTTTTCTAGAGATAATAGGTAAAAGGATACTGTTTTTTGTATAGTTAGTAAACAGTACCCCCCCCCACGAATTTTTGAATTTTAACATAATATTTTCCTCTCTTTCTTTTTTTATTTAAAACATGAAAAAGAGAAAATACTGAGTGTCTTTAATTAATAACGTCCATAAACCTTAGTAACAGTTGTCGAAGAATTGTTAGATGAATTGGTCCATCTGCAATTATCAATGTGTAGTAATTTTGTTGCCTGGGTATATTTAAAAGCCATGTTAGTTACCGTCCAGTTGTTTACCACACCAGAAAATAGAATTTGTCCATCAATTACCGGTGCTATGACCGCACTATTATCACTTAATATAATTAACTCTTTAAACTTTAATGCATCATCACTCAATGTTAGATCATGACTATACCCTGTATGACTACCACTCCATAATAGGACGTCTTTATTTAATTCATTTCCATTTGCATTTACAAATTTACTCATAAAGTAATGAATAACTTATTTATGACTAATATCTTCCAATGATTTTAACAAATTTTTGTGCGCTTTGGTCGGGATGCGACCCGTTGAATTGATGTGCTATATATAAGTTTTGTAAATATAAATTTTTGGATGAATTAATTTTTAATCTTACAAAACCGCAAACAATAAAATTCCCAGCCATATTTCCGATTGTACATGTTATTTCAGTTTGGTTTTCAACAATAGGAATAATTGCAGATGAGTTTGTATTTAATATAACAATTAACTCTTTAAAACTATAAACATCATAATTGATGTCAATAGTCATTTCAGCAAACGTATTACCAGTCCAAAGAACAACATCTTTATTGATTTCATTGTCTTTAGAATCTACTAATTTAGCCATAAATTACACCTCTTTTTAAAAAGGCACAGTTATTCAACTGCACCCCCTTTACAAGAGATAAAGAAAAGACACTCGAAAGTATCTTCTCTAGTTTGTAATAAGTGTGTGTGTGTGTGTGTGTGTACCACATTGCCACGTGTTCTAAATTTTTTCATTTTTTTACTCCTTAATCTTTATAAAAAACTGCATTATTTAATGCTTCAATCAATTGATTTACTAATTTATACAACTGAATAATTTCATTTTGAATTTCTTGAATGTCTGCTTGATTAGACATACTAATATTGCTAGGTACTGTTTGCTTTTCTGGAATACTAGCCAAGAAGATCACCCCATTTATAACGTGTTTTAAGACTGTTCCAAGTTAGATTCTTTTTAACCCAATCCCAGTCTATTACTGTAACGGATATAATAAACTTCTCTTGCGTAGAGACAGTTTGTTTAAAAGTAACTGCACCTATTTGATATTTGCTCATGTTATTCTCACATCCATTCTTTTCTTTAACACTTCATCATTTATCGAATATGTAATAAGCAATTGATAATATCCTTGCAATCCTGTTGTATCAATAATAATTCCTATCTCTTTTCCGTCTTTAGAAATATTAATACTTAAATCAGTTGCTTTATCTTTGTCTAAAAGTTCTGCTTTTGCAGTTGAAATGATGAAATCATTACAGATTTCATCATCACAAGATACAGTCATTATCAATTTTCTAATTTCACCCGATATGAAGTTTAATTGAGACACTTGCATTCAACTACCTCCAATTCATAATTTTTTAATTCATAAGAATTAACATATCTATCCGCATTTATTATTAGACAATCATCTATAACAGACAAATTAACACAGGTACAATTAGCTTCAACAACAAATAAAGCAGTAGCCATAAATGATGTGTTTCCTGCATAATCTTCCGCATATATTTCAATAAAATATCTACCATCATTGATTTTAGGAACAATCATATCATATTGGTTATTGCCTTTTGGTATAAATTCTATTTCTTGATTGTCTAATATTGCATATGCTCTTTTAATCATTGATTGTTGCTGAAATTACAAATGTCTTTCCACCATCAACCGGATTAGGTGTCAATGTAACTGCAGATATTGTTGGCGCTTTGGTGTCTAATGTTACAGTTCTTGTTACAGTAGACGATTTACCTGCACTATCTGTAGCAACAATAGTAATAGTATTATTTCCCTCAACTAATGTTACAACTGTTGTAAATGCACCCGCTGAACTAACTGTTACTGCATTTCCGTTAACTTTAACAGTAACTGGTGATGATGTTGCATCATTAGTAGTACCTGCAATTGTTAATGATTTGTTATTTGTAATTAATCCATCTGCAGGACTAGAGACTGTTAATGTAGGTGGAACAGTATCGATTTTGAATTGAACTGTTTGTTGTGTAGCAGCATTGCCATCATTATCACTCGCATCAATTTTAATAGTGTGTGATCCATCAGATAATGCTGTCGTAGGAGTGTATGTACATTCATACCCACCTGAAATCGCAGTTTTAGTAATACCTGATGTAATTTTGCTACCACTGTCGATTGTGATAGAAATAGAATCACTCTTAACGCCTGAATCAGCATCTGTTACTTTCCATTTGATTGTAGGTTTATTCGTAATAATATACGCACCATTAGTTGGATTGATAAACGATAATACCGGTGCTATTTTTTCTTTCACAACCAAACGTAATGAAGCCCCTAATGTAGCATCACTTGCATCTTTTGTTGTCACGTTTCCAGCAGTATCCGTGGCTTTAATTGTTACATTATAATAACCACCTGTTTGATTAAATGAGGATTTTGATGGAGCAGTAATAGTTGCTTCATACTTACCTGTTGCGCTATTTAATGTCAAGGTATATGTTTGACCATTAATTATTGTTGTCACAGTTTTTATTGCCATTTATTTTTCCTCTCTTTCTTATTGATTTATATCAAGACTTTTCATCAGTTTTTTAATGTCATAGGAATCATTGTATACTCCTGCCTTGGCAATTCCAATTAACGCATCTAACATATCTTGAACCGATAAGATTAGATTAAATTGCTTTGTCACGGATTCTATATTGATTCCATTTAATTTAACCAAGTATAATGGCAGTTCATTTACAGTAGCACCATTGAAAGTATCACCTGTTGTGTGTTTTGGAACGCCACCACCATTAGTACCTTTAATTACTTTTAATTCATGTTTTTCAGTCGTTCCATTTGTTTCAAAATTGGAAACGATTAAATCATATCTAACCTGCCCAGTTACTCCATTTTCAATTTGAATGCTTTCACTAGATCCTGGTGTAATCCTAAAAAATCGACCTTGATTGATGAAACATCCATCATAGATTTTTAACAGGTTATTGCTAATGATGTCACAACTTAGTTTTTTACCAAAATTAAAAACACCATTGCTTCCAAAACAGCAATGATGGATATATGCATCCAAACTGGCTGTAACTGTTGAACTATCTAATGTAATATTTTCTAGCATTTATTTATCACCTACTTTATATGTGTAACTACAATTAGCAATAATTCCACTAATAGTTACTTTTAATATTTTTTTGGTTATTTGTTCTTTAAACGAAAGTTGCGTAATATCTTCTTTCGCTCCAACAATATCAAATAGATCTGCATTGTCACTTGCAAATGTGACATCTAAATTAGACGTACCATTTGCTTTTTCGACCGCTTCAATCGCACCTTCAATCAACTTGCTTTCATCATCCTCGCTTGAATTATCATACTTGTATGTAATTCTTTTAAAATTAGAATAAGTTGAATTTTCTTGAGTTGTCCAACTGTTATCATCCTGCAAATACAAATTAACTCTCAATCTTTCCGTCAATTCTCCTTTTCCCAGAGCAAGAATATGATTGTATTGATTAGACTGTGTTTGAGCAATCATTGTTATTCCATAGGACTTATCGTACTGCAATAATTCCGATATATCGACAATTGGAATCGCCTGTAAATGTACTTGACCATCATGGAATGATATATCTAATCTAGACTTTATATCCGCATTGAATAACATCTTTTCCAATGCTTCTAAAAGATTAATATCACGTATTTGATAATTGACATGGATATCGCTTAAACCTACGTTATCAACTACAAACAATGAACCAAATCTATTTTTGATAAGATCATCAATAATACTATTCGCTTCTCCATTTGCAACATAATATGCTTGACCTGTTGGCGGTTGAATATATTCTTTTTCTAACAGTCCTCTAAATGTTTTTCCTTTTAGAGTAATGCTATTTTTTGATGTATCAACTTTTTTTGAATCTACCATTCCACCAAATTCAGTATTTAATAAATAAAAGATAGAATCTTTATTAAAGACTCTATCCCATGAATTAATAGCTAACTTTAATTCAAAATCATTTGTTGCTACACTATATTTTCCAACCTCGATATCAATAGTTGCATTTTTCAATACACCTTGTTCCTTTAATTTACTATCAGTATATAAAAACTTTACTGCATCCATCTTGGTTCACCTCGCTTATCAAATACAATCAGTTCAGCATTAAAACTACCACTCCAACTTGCTTCAGATAAACCGCTTGGAATCTTAACAAAAAAATCACTGCGTGATTGCATATCACGATAATAGAAAAGATTACGCTTATTTCCATATTTATCAAAACCAGTAATAGTATTGTTTGATGAATCAATTTCTAGATATTCTCCATCCGCTAAAGTGGTATTAACTTGATATAAAATATTACCAACTTTGATATACGGATTCGAACACTCTCCATAGAATCTCAAAATAAAATCACTGTCTGATAATGAGTCATTAACAATAGATATCGTTCCTTTATTTGCTGAATAAATATAAGGATATGAATATTTATATTTTTTAATATCCTTTTTTGAGCTTTTGCTAGATGCGTAAGCCGGTAGAATGTATTGTTTTTGCTTAGTCCATTCTTGTTTGGGACAAAAAATTCCTAATTCAAGTGATGTTCTAGTGTTGATTGTAGCAATACTAGTATTACTAGAAATGATATAGCATTTAATGTAATAATCTCCAAAGTACAATGTTCCTGGGATGTTCGCATTGCAGTCAACTTCAATGATATCGCAAATTTCATCAAGTTTCTTTTTTCTTTCATCTAGTGAACCTCTTAAATTAAGAGTAATAGTATACGTGCAATCATTTATTTCAATTATAGTAGCATCATTAGCAATACTAGCGTTCAATTTTCTTTGATGAAAATATCCACTTACCGGGAGCACATTAACATCTATAAAATCAAAACTCTTGTTTTGCGAATTAACATATCTTACTATCATTCAAATACAACTCCTAACTCTTTTAACGCTCTTGCAACTTCACGATCGTTCAAATTGATAACAGTATCCTCATTTTTATTTAGTATCATTTTTAACAGTTTAATAATAATATCCATAAATGAGTACATATCATTATTTGTTTTGACATTATTTCCGTTAAAATCAATACCATCTTTTGCAATATTAATTGTATCTTGTGATAACTTATCCATTGCTTGATAAGCTGCATCCGCATTAGCTTCAATACCAACTGCCATTCCTTCAGGTAAGAATTTACCAATTTCATCTCGCATAACTCTTGATGGTGAATGGATTCCAAAGAAATCTTTTAACCCATCCAGAATTCCTTTACCAAATCCTTTTACCTTGTCTAGAATCCAGTCTTTTACATTCTTAATACCGTTCCATAGTCCTTTCACAAGGTTTTCTCCTGCTTCTTTAGCACCGTTGAAACCATCTTTAAACGCTTTTATAATTCCATCTTTGATTTTCTTTGCTGATCCTACTACATTTTCTTTCATTGCAGTAATACCATTGCTAAAGAATGATATAATGTTCTTTCCTATGCTAATCCATTGGAAAGCCATCAAAGTAGAAACAATTGCATTGATTATTTGTGGAATGTTAGCAATCAATGTTGGTATTGCCTGAATTAATCCAGTTATTAAATGCCAAATTAATTCAACACCTTTTTGAAGTATTGTTGGAGCATTATCATTAATGATATTAGCAAACGTACTAACAATCGTTGGTACATATTCTATTAAAATTGGAATTGCTGAAATGATTCCATCAACTAGATTATTTAATAAATCAAATCCTTTATTTACTAATATAGGTGCATCTGCAGCAAGTTCATCCGCTATGTTTTGAACGAACTGTAATATTTGAGGTAATGCTTCTGGAATTGCATTTTTAAATCCATTGATGATTGAATTTAAAAAATCATAGCCAGTTTGAATCAATAAAGGTATTGAATTCAAAAAGCCAGTAACGATCCCATTAATTACACTACCTACTACAGGTATAACCGCCTGTAGTAATTGACCACCTAATTTTAATATTTTTGGCAGTTCATTAGAAATAGTAATAGCGAACTGCTGTATCACTTTAGAAATATTAGCAGTGTAACTGTTATCGGACGCAAACCCTTTGATAAAGTTACTGATCATCTCTTTTCCTGCACTGTACATTTGTGGAAGCCCACTAATTAACGCACTAATTAATCCTTTTGTAATATTTCCAGCCATTGGAATTGCATTTTTAAAAATAAATGTAGATGTTGTATCCAATAGGTTTTTAACTGAACCTTGAATATCTCCACCAATAGCAATGTTTCCCAACAAATCTTGAGCAGCAGCTTTCATTGATCCAAATGAACCACTAAATGTAGTTGCTGCTTCTTTTGCAGTCGTTCCTGTAATGTCTAAGTTATCTTGAATAACACCAATCGCAGTATATACATCCGCTAGATTGCTAATGTCATACTTTTGACCACTTAACTTCTGAGCATCTTTTAAAAGCCGCTGCATCTCTTCTTTTGTACCACCATATCCAAGTTTTAAGTTATCAAGCATTGTATAGTTTTGTTTAGCGAATCCTTGATATGCATTTTGAATATCTTGAATATTAGTACCAAACTTGTTTGAGTTATCTGACATATCTTGCATTGCTCTATTTGCAATGTCTGCTGCCTTAGAAGTATCACCTTTTAATGATGATATCAAAGATGCAGAAAATGATGTGACATTTTCCATGTAAGTATTAGCACTTACACCAGAAGTCTTATACGCTTCTTTTGCGTATGCCTTCATTTTGTCGGCGCTAGCTTTATATAATGTTTCAATTCCACCTAATGATTGTTCAAGTGCGGCACCTTCTGTAAATGAAGCGGATACTACTTTACCAATTCCTGCAGCAACAATAACTTTTTTAATCGTAGAAACTAATGAATGACCTGCGCTTTCACCTGCTGCGCTCGCTTCTGGTCCCATTTGATTTTCTAGTGCACCTTTAATACCTTTAGCACTGGGCACTATTTGTACAAATGCTTTTCCTAATTCTGTTGCCATTATGCCACCTTTCCAATAATTCTCAATCTTGCTTTTTCAAATTCATCTGCACTTTCAAAAGCAATAGTTTCATTTTCTTTTTCAACGCCTAAAATTGAGTTAGTAAATGATTTTGGCTTTCCTTTGCCTTTTTCAGCATCCTTGCTTTTTGTCCATAACAAAAGTCCTAATCTATCTACTGCTACACTTAATAGGAGCGTTTCTAATGAAACAGGTGAATTATTTAATTTTAATTTAATTCTTGAGTTCTCCCTCAATCCAATGCAAAAAGTCGCAACCATCAAAACAGGTAGCGACTTATAATCATATATGTTGTATGTTTCGGCTAAATCGCATATCAATGCGGATTCATCCGTTATGATCATTTGATTGAGGATAACTAGTTTTTTAATGTGGATTTAGTATTAAGAATTTCTGTTAATTCTTTTTCAATGCGATCGATAGGAATGTTTCCTCTTTTGGTTTTACAATGCTTTTTAAGTTCATCATATTGAACATTTCCTAATATTTTTTTTGCCAGTTGTACCATTTTTAATGGATTTTCTTCAATCTCGGAAAGTAATTCCATGACACTCCAATCTAGTTTATTTTCATCAACTCTAAATCTAAATCCACTTTTAGTTATTCCTTTTATCATTTATTACTCCTCCGAACCTTTAATCATGTATTCATAGTGGCTTGTATCATTTTGATCAGGAACAGCTGAAATTGTACATTCGTAACCAATTGATTCATCATCTTTGTATGTGATGTCACCAATTTCAGTAATAGAAGCGCTAGGAACAACAATTCTTTTTAAAACATTTCCTTTTAGGATCATATCAACTATCCATGAAAAGTTTTCAGGCTCTTCATTTTTTGAAGCAACTTTAATGCCGGTAGATAAATCTCCTGTGACGTTTTCTTCTCCATATACAGTTTTAAGAACGTCAATATTTAATGCTTCAATCAATTTAAACTGAAATGTATCCTCTTTTGAGGTCATCATATTTAATACATTCTGTCCACCCCATGCTTTTTGGTTATCGGTTTCTGGACTGTTAGAATTTGTTAAACCATCATCCGAAATAAAACCTAATGACTTAAATGCTCCTTCTAATTCACTTTTTGCATCAGTAGGCAATGTTGTCCCTACTGGTGCAACAGAGATTGCTCCACCAATTTTAGGTTTTGCAGCACTTACATTCTTTTCATTTGCCATTATTTTTCCTCCTTGTTTTTTTCTAAAAAAAACCGATATCAAATATTGCTTGATATCGTTCTTTCTTTAAACTTAAATCTGTATAATCATAATCAGTATTTAAACTGACTTTTGTGATTTCTTTTAGTTGAACGAGGTCTTTCATGACCTCTTTTACTTTTTCATTCAACTCACATGCGTTTAACTTGCTTGTTGAATATGATTGAATAAAAAATGTAGCACTATTTATATGATCAGTTGAAGATGTACCAGTTTTTCCTAATACAATATATTCTTCTGTATCATTTCTAGTTTTAAATCCAACAGGTACATCTAACTTCTCTTGAAGGTAATTTTTAATAATCAATTCTATCATAATCACACTATCTCAAACTTTTTAAAAGCGTGTTGTTTTTATTGTTATCAAGAATTGATTTAATTGTGTTAGCTTCGATTTGAGCATTACATCTAGTTCTACCTACACGAGTAGAAATTGAATATCCACTGCCACCTGCAGCCTTTACCGTATCATTTGCGTGCTTTTCACAAATATTCATCATTTCGTCCGACTTCAATAATGCCTGAACACCTGCAGAGTTTAGAACTACTTCAAATTTTTTACTCATATCTTTCTACCATTACTTTCTTATTCCAGTTCAAAGGAATATTTTCTTCAATACCTTCAATTGAGAATCCTAATACATGCCATTTTTGATTAAAAAATTGAACAATGTTATCTTCCCAATAATTATTGTCACCTTTTGGAATAGCTAGCGTATATACTGCTTTTTTCCCTGTTAAATTTTGAGCAGTAACAATATCATCAGTTGATGATGGTGTGACTAGAACATCACTTACTGTCTTTTTACGCTCTTTATAAACTGATTCATTAAATTCATTTAATCCTGTCTTAATTTTTTCAATTAAGACAACATCTATTCCTTTAATCATTGCCATAGAAATCAATAACCCCTATCTTTTGTCTTGTTATTCCTAACCTTGCTAGTTCGCTTTTTTTTATAAATAAACCACCGCCTGGTACAAGAAATGTACCTGACATCGAATACCCCATAGCTGATTCGGAAATTTGTGTCATTGGTTCATTTTCAGTTGAAGTCAACAGATTTCTAGCAATAATATCAACACATACACTTTTCACTACATTTTCATATATTTCTTTTTTTTCAATCATTTTATCAAGATTTTTACCTCTTTTATGTGCTTCATAACGTAAACAATCTGATACAACGCATAACAATTCAGTTGCTTTTTTTTCTTCAGAAAAACTTAAATCTCTAAAAAGTGATTTAACATCTTCAATACTTACAAAAGGATTCATTAAGCATCGTCCTTTTCTTTTTTAGGTTGTCTTTTCCTTGGTGGGTTCTTTTTTTGCTTTTCTACAACTTCCCAATCATCACCACTTATAATTAAATCAGTGGTGATGATTGCTTGTGTCTTTTTATTTCTATAAATCATTACTCAGTTACCACACGGGCAAATGATGATGCATCAAAGATTCCCCATCCTAAATAGACTTCTGAACGTAAATATACTTGATTATATCCTTTTAAATCTTTTCCTGAATTGTCTGGATCACCATATGGAATAACTTCAAATGGAATTTCTTTTGCATAACCCCATTTAAACATATTTTCAAAATCTCCCATGATGGCTTTATCTTTGGTATTTGAACCCCAGGCTACTGTTTTATTAATTTCTAAAGATTGAGCCCCTAATGTTGATGGTTTACCACCAAATTTAAATTCCGGATATGCTCTTTCTCCATTAGTATTTCTCATTGCTGATAAATCACTTCTTACATCACTGTTGATAACAATACCTGTTACATCATTATCTGATGCTTCTACCATTTCAATTGCTTTATCAATGCAATCATCAGGTGTTCCTTTTGCATACACTACTGTTTGTGTAACTTTTGAATCAAAGTTATTATCTCCAACAACTGTTGATGCTTCTCCTGTTCTTGGATTTAAACCATGAAAAGCTGCAATATCCAATGCTCTAGCAACTTTTTTTGCAAATCCATCAATAAATTGTTTTGTAATATCAATTTTTGCTTCTTCTGAACCGTAAAGGAATTCATCAGAAACACGAGCACCGTACTCGAACTTAATAGGAACAATTGTAATTGGTTCTAATTTAATACCACCCGGTGTTTTCTTTCCGTTTTCTGCAACAATGTCCATTTCTCCATCCATAGAGAAAATAAATTCTTTTTGACCATTAAATTTAATTGGTTTTTGTTTACTTAAATTTGCTAATGATGATTTTCCTTTAACTTTACTAATTAATTCTGTAACTAATTCAGGATCAAATAATTTCCCTTTGCTTAATGTTTCTGCCATTTTCTAGTCCTCCATATCTGGTATTAATTTTTTGTAATGTTCATCACTTACAACATCATTTTCATCACCTTTAATTGGTGTTGGTTCATTTAAATAATGAGGTGCTTGATAACTCATACCTGTTAATGATGCTAGCGTTTTTGCATCCTCTCTAATTTCCTCTTCTGTCGAACCTCTTAATCTATCCTTAAGTTCTAAAGGTAATTTCATTTCAATTGCTACTCTCGTTTTAACTGAGTCGGTCTCATAATTAGCAATTTTGGTGTCGTAATCTTTTTTTAATGTTTCAACTTGTTCCGGTGATAGAAAACCTTCATATTTTTTTGAAACATCACTTTGTGCATTTTCCAATTGACCATTTAAAGTGATAATTTGACTTTCATAACCTTTCTTTAGTTTTTCTAAATCTTCTGGAGAAGTATAACCTTCATATTTTTTTGTTACACTTCTTTCTTTTTGTTCTAATCTTTCAGTTAATCTTTTTTCAAATTCCTCTTGTGTTGTAATTGGCTTAAATTCACCCATTTTTCTTCCTCCTATTTAACCGTTAGTAACGTAAAAATTTATATTAAAAAAGGCACCCTCTAGTACCTTATCTAATATCGTACTCTTTGCTTCCTTTTTTTCTTTTTGTTGGAAGCACACATCCAATAAGCAAGAACAACACTGTCTAACAATGCTATTTCATGCTCTTCTAATAATGCCATATATCCAAAACCACCAGCAGTACCAATGGCCCTTCTTTTACAATTTGTTACTACTTGTGTTAATGATGGTTGATCATTGTGACAAATTAATTTAGTTGACGTGACCGCTTGTTCAAACATACTATTTGCAACAATAACATCTGCCACTTTTGGTAATATTGTTTTTACCTTTATGCCAAAATCTTTAATTTCATCACTTAATGTTTTTTGTCCACTAGCACCGTCAATAACTACTTTTTCGACATCTGCTTGTTTTAAAAAAGAAATGATCCACATAGTACCATTTCTTATTGATTGACAGTCAATTGACTCTATATAAACTTTTCCATCATCTAATTTAGTAGCAATCGACATTGCTACATTCTTTCCATCTTTGCCAAATTTAATTCCTACATATAATTTTTCTTTAAAATCTGGTACTGCAGTAACTTTTAAATTACTCCATTCTGTTTTTGAAAATTCACTTGCTTGAGAATATGACAACCAATGTCCTAATCTTTGTATGTTGAAATCAACATCATCTGTCGTAATTTCATTCTCTATTACACGCTCAGTTAATCCGTATCCTAATGATGGATTTGTCTCATACCAATTTTCAATATCATGTGGATTTTGCATATGTTGCACAGACCATTCTGCCCACCCAATATACTTAGTATCTCCATTTAATACCTTTTCTCTCAATTTTTGAAAAACTGTACCGTGAGATATTGCAGTCGGTGGTGTTCCTAACATGATAATTTGAGGATTGCTACTTGCTGAAATAACATACTTTAATGCACTCTCTTGATCAATGGTATACTCTTGAGCTTCATCAATGATTAACAAGTCATAACCTTCACCAAGTCCGCCAGTATTCGAACGTGTTCGAAAATTGACTAGATGTGTTAATTTATATGCCTTTCCATGTTCATCATATAAGCGGATATTTTCTTGTCCTTTTGCTTTTACAGAAGCATATTTAATCCCTGCTCCATCTAATAAATAACATATTGTTTCCCATACCGCATGAGCCGTTGAAATCATGTGAGCAGTATATATAATTTTTTCACCATGAGTTATGCCCCACATAATTCTCATGATGACATCTTCTGTTTTACCATTTCGTCTTGGTACTGAATATCCAAAAGTTGAATGAATCCACATATCATCTTCATCAACTGCCATTATGTCATATATAAGAAGTTCCTGCCATTCCCTAGCAGTACGTTCTGTCTTGTTATATATGTCAACCGCTTCATTTCCTTTTGTTTTTGTATATGGCAATACTAATGAGGTTGTAGGAGTTTGTCTGCCAAATCGTTTTGACATAACTCTTTCCTCCTCTTTTATTCTCCAAAATTAGATATCACAATCAATTGACATCACCCCTTTTAGTTCAAAATAAAAACCGACATAAGTCGGTTTGATTAATCATAATATCCATATGTCATTAGTTTTAATCTTTTATTACCCTTTCAGGTTCAGTTCTAGGAATATTTAAATCTAATGCCATTTTTATAACTTCTGGTTCAGTTACTTTTGGTCTATCTTTTATCCATTTATACATAGTATCTAAATCTTCTTCATTTTCTAATAGATCAAGGATTCCATCAACAAATTCTGATTCATTTCTAATTGATTCTAGAATTTTTATTAATTCTTTTTTTTCATTTTCATAACTCATTTTGAGCGGTTCCTTCCTCTTATTTTTACTTTCTTATATAATGTATAATTATCAAAATCATTATACACAAAATAATATCTATAATCACCTATATCTTTCAACATTAAAGTTCCTGATTCTATTTCATCGTGTTTTAACCAAGTATTCAATTCACTTCTCGTATGGGCATCTAACCTGAGACTTTTATATTTAGCAAACATTTGCAAATTTAACTTATAATTTTTTTTATTATCATTTATTAATGATTGATTAATTCTTTCAATTCGTTTTTTTAATTCGTCCTTATTCTCTATCTTTTTGTCCCATACATTTTGTACTTTTCTACTTCCATTTATAGGATCATAAATAACAGAACAATGACAATTAGCGTGTCGTCTAAACACATCATTACCTGTATTAGATACATCTCTATAGTTATATGTTCCAGCCAAACTAGAACACCATTTGCAGCAACCAGATGATGCTATTCGCACAATTTTAGGATTCAATCCAACTGAATCATGAAATTGTGCATTTTCTTTAACGGAATCATCAACAATTAATCTAGCATTATGTTCTAAAACATCAAGAAAACTTTTTTCACAATCACTATATTTATCCCTAGTAGATACATAATTAATTATTGAATCTGTTCTTTCACTATTATATTTAGGAACAACTGCTTTAATTCCTATATTTGCATTCTTATTTAAATTGGTTTGAACAATTTCACATTGTTTTGAAATAGATTCATAGTTTTTTTTAACAGTTGGTTCAATCAATCTTTGAGCAATATTATAATAGAATTTTCCATCTGGCAACGTATCCTCACTTACAATTAATTTAAAAGAATTAGATAAACATTTACCTAATTCTCCTGCATACTCTTGTACATCTTGATATGTAGCTTTTTTATTTTCTATTTTTTCAAGAATCTTTTTAATTTTTTCATTTTTAGCAATATTTTCATCAAATTGTTTTTCTATTTTTTCCAATAATTCTGGTGCAATATCATTATTCATTCATATCATCCTTATTTAACTCATTTGCATTTGAAAAATCTATCATGGATTGATCATATTCAATTCCTGTCAAATCTCTTAAACTATCTTTACCAAAATATCCAGGAACTGCTTGATTAATTTTAATAGCGCCATCACCAATTAATGATAAAGTAGATGCATCAGGTTCAAAAATAGGTTCCCATTTTGCTTTTGTTAAGTAAATTCGATTTCTTTTATATGGAAAATTATCTCTTAAACAAGCTGCTAAGTATCCCGCATTAATAAAACCTGTAGCGAAATGTTTTTGTGCTTTTCTTACTGCTAATCTTAAGTTTTCATGTTGTGCTTTTATTGCTTCAACTGAACTTGGATTTTCAGTTGAAAAGCCTAAATCATCTAATGTCAATCCAGTTTCTCCCGCAAATAATGAAGCAAACATTTTTAATTGTTCAACATAAGGTGTCATTGACTGTTGCTGAAATTGTCCAACAGTTGGATGATCACCATCATCATCTTTATCTAAACGAAGCATGCTTGACATTGTTGCTTTCCATTTGTCCATTGTTTCACTTTCAGGATCCAATCCAAGAACATACTTTTGAGGAAATGAGTAAAATTCTGATGCTACTTCACTCCTTTTAAGTGTTCTTAATGCCGACTGTTGTATTTTCATACATGCTCTTGAAATTCTAGCATGTCCAAATGGTCTTTTTGCATCTGGTTTATGAATAATAGGAACTAGCAATGGATAAGGTGCACTATTGATAACAGAATGGAATTTCCCATCTTTTGTAAAAAAAGTTGTAGCTTCCTTAGTGAAATACGCTTCTAATATTGGTCTATCATTTGTATCTACCTCTAAAATAGCATAACCCTCTTGTAACATATTAGTTGTAGGGTCAATAATTCCTGTTGCTCTAGTTCCATCAATCACTTGTAATCTTGGATATTCCTTATCATTATCTTTAGAAATATAAATAAAAGAACATGATGTGATTAAAGCGGATAAAATAGCACTATCGAACAAGACATCTGGATTATTCATATTGTAGATTTCCATCATATTAAAGTTATCGTTTTCAAATTTTCTAAATGACATTCTATCAGCCATACTGTCTACTGCCTTTGCTGACCATCCTAAACATTCTACCAAATGTTTCATTTCTGGTGGAATTGTAGACATATTATCATTTATGATATTCTTCATTTCATAATAAGTATATCTTGTTTTACATCTTTGTTTTTTTTGTGCTAATTTTGTTTTTAGGTAAGCAATACCTTGATATTCCATCTATTTTCATTCCTTTCTATTTTTATTTCTAACTTATTTTCTTGTGATTCGTGAGAAAATATTCACAGTACGCCGGAAGCTCAGGAGCGAGCGCTTTTAGGGAGGTATGCCCCCATCATTTATATTTTTATTTTTTGGCTCGATAGTTAATCCAATCAATTATTGTTGGTAGCACCCTGTTTGATGTTATTTTTGTTACTTTCTTTCCGTTTGTAGCAAATAGCTTGTCACTCTTTTGTCTATTACAAGTCCAATGTGCCAGTTGGAGATTATCTATATCACTTGGATGTCCTCCTTTGGCCACAGGTATAATGTGGTCTATACATGGAGACATTGGATGTGGGTATTTAATACTAAAATCCACAGGTTTTCCACATATACCACACACAGTTTGTGTTGCATAGATTCTTTTTTTATTACGCTCAAATTGTTTTCTGTGCGAACCATCTCTATCTAATCTTTTAATTGCCATATCATCACTTCTTTCTAAAATAAAAGACGAACATATAGTATGCTCGTCTTTTGCCTGGAACAAATCATTTAATCAATTAGTAGTTACTAAATAATCAATGAAATTAGATGTAGCAATTAATATATGGCATTTAACTTAATTACCACAATAACATAATACCACGTTTTTTAATCATTTTAGTCCGGAAAAAGTCCAGAATGCTTTAAAGTCAATGTTCCATCCTCATTTTTGATAAAATCATTATCGATTTTCAACTCTATATCGAGCACTTTATCTAGTTTATTAAATGCTTGATTCGCAATTGCGTAGAATGACGTCCTTGAATACCCTGCTCTCATTGCTTCCTCTTCTCTTTTAAAACTGTCTCCTTTATCAGGATAGTTAGAATAAATTATAATTACTGTTCTTTCCTCTTTGTTTAAAAGATTAGCGATAGAATCTTCTAATCTTTTTAGAATGATATCATACGCTAATATGTATTGATCGTATTTATCCCTACTATCAATTAGCTTATTGTATCTCTTTATCACATCATGGTGATTCCCACCGGGCATTTCAAGACTATATGATATTGCCTTTTTATCATTGGCTATATCATGTTTAATTTCAATTAATAGTTTTCTAATAAATTTCCATTGCTTCCACTTTAATACTTGATATTTTGACTCCTGCAATCGCTATTCCCCCTTTTCTTTAAATTTTGACACCAAATAAAATTCAAAATTTTATGTATCTTTTTATCTCCACTGCTCTTTCTCCACATATTCCATAATTTAATGTATTCTATCATCTAATCGTTCCTCATTTATTCTTTCTCCTTTTTCCCATTTGATTTTCTGGTGACATTTCATACAAATACTTTGAGGTTTTACTAAAACTGCATTACATTCAGGACATTCAGCAAGTGTCATATCTATACCATCTTTAAATAATTTACGCTTTATTATCTTAATTGGCTTTATTGGTGTTGCTTTATCAACTAATTCTTGCAATGTTTTAATATGTTGTTTTGCTTCACCTTTTTTTATTGTTCTACATTCTTCTTGAAGAAAGTCTAATGCTTCTTGGTATTTGTTCATCTTTTTACCACTCTTAATATCCATTTTTTAACCTCTCATAATTAATTTGATTCTTTTTTAAATACTCTTGATAAACTTCATCAAATGTAAAATTTAAAAAAGATGTTAATTTTAATAGTGCATCTAACTTTCTACCACTTGCAGTTACATTAGTGATAATTATGTACAATGGATAAGGATAACCATTATGGCTTTGACCAAAAGTGGATAAAGAATAATAGTAAAATTCTAGAATATCTTTAATTTCTTTTATATAAAGCATTTCCCATGTCATAACAAAATGATAAACATCTACTAACTCTTCTAAAACACGTTGTTTGTCAACAGGTGCTTGTGTTTTCTTCCACCAACACCAATCTCCTTTTAATTCATGCGTTAATTCTCCTAATTCATCTAAAATTGCTAATTGTAGTTTTTGTTCTGTCATAGCATCCTGACCAAATTCTTTTAAAATGTTTTCATTCAATGCTTTTTGCATTATAAACATTTCTTCTAATTGTTCTTTAATTTTCATAATTTACATGCTCCTTTTTTCTTAAAAATCACGTTCGTTTAACTTATTATTATACGAAAGTTAGTTAATCTCCCAAACCCTATATGTACCAATGGTTTCAAGAGATTTTTTAATTAAAAAACTTTGTGTTATTTTTTAACCTGTTTTAATCTTGATAAATTGGCAGCCAACCAATAAATCTATCTAGCCAATCATATACCATAACAAAATCATATCTAGCCCATTTGGGTACATATGGCTTTTAGTATTGCCTAATTATCATTGTTAATCACCTCTCTTTTAAACAATTATTGCAATGCTTGTTAGTAGAATTACAATGATAATAATCGTAGTAACACACAACATTCCACTCGCTTTATCCAAAGCCTTATCTAATATCGTAATGTATTTTTCTAGCGCTAAACTATACGCTTCATAGTCAATGTCTTGTATTTTAGATATTTCCTTACCTTGCATGTCCTTTAAAATTACTTCTTTTGAAAAATTCTTTATGTTAGGTTTATTCATCCTCGTCTATCTCCTTTTCTAGGATATATTCAATAATTTGATAGTCTTTATCATTTATATGATTAGCCATTACAACATGATATCCTTGATTCAAAAATTCTTCTAAATATTGTGTTCTCGGTTTCCAGCCATTTGGAAAAGTTCTAGCTACTACTTGTTTAGTTTTACGTTTCCTTTTACATTCTTCCAATTCTTTTTCTAATTGATCACAATATTTGTTTAATGCATTGGCATATTCTTGATAATCAATGTCATATGCTATTGCCATTTCTTTTCCGCCTTTTGCTACGATGTAATCAGCGTTTGTAACAAAGTTTTCCTTTATTGGCTTATTCATTTAAATCATCCTTTCTTATATGTGCTTATAAACTTTAACTGTGCATACTGTTTTTTTAATTTATCAAGTTCAAATTTCAAACTATCTATTTGTTTAGATTTTCCATCTAATTTTGATTTGTAATCATGAGCCATTTTTCTATAACGATACCTTTCATTATCTAAATACATTAACTTTGCTTTAAGTTCTTCATTTTCTTCTAGAACAGGCAAATAATGGATATTTGCCCATTCCAAAAGTGCTTCCTTCAATTTTTCATCATTGAGCATTGAAACAACTCCTAAAATGATTGATTTCACACCATCTATTAACAAAATTAATAACTGATCTCTCCGGTACATGATTATCACATGCTCTGCATTGTATTACTGTTTTATTTTGCAATTCTAAAGTAACGTAAGGTTTGTTGGGTTCATTCTTTTTTCTAATAAACATAATAGCTGTTTCTTTATTTGCAACATTATCAGCATATGTTCTAACACAGTGATGTAATTCTCTTGATTCATTGATCAGTTCGTCTTGAGATTGTGTAGGTCTAATGATTAGTTTATTCTCAACATAGATATATTTTTTCAGTTCTTTAGCATATTCAAATATGCGCTTATTATTGATAGCAATCCTATTGTTTTGAAACTTTGATTCAACTTCATCATGTGCTGCTTTAGGATCAGATGGAAATAATACTTTTTTATCAGATATATCCATTCCTAATAGTTCACAATTTTTTAGATAATCTTTATAATCAATAATTGAATATTCTTTTTGATACAAATAATTGATTATTCTTTCTATTTTTTTATAAAAAACAGTCTTTATATTAGGTGGTATTGGTATATTTACTATGTTTAGCGCATTTACGCTTCTAGCCTTATTTATTAATACAGGTTCTACAATATTAAATTTTTTATAAACCTTATATTGCTCAACAGTATAATCGTATTTTTTTAAAACATTCATATCCTTTTTTTCTATTTTATTAAGTTCATTTTCATATCCTAAATAGTAATAAGAATGTGCAATGCTTTTGATAAAGTTTGTACAGTTCAATTTCATCATCATTTCTATTTTTGGATATTTTCGATACAAATTTAAATAACCAAGTACATCAATTTTCTTTTTAATCGCAATATCAAGACACGAATATTTGTATAAATCATTATTTTGCATTACTTTTTTTAAATTTTTGGTTGGTTTATATACCAAATCCATATTGTAATAATTATGATAACCAGCTTTGTCTCTTTTCCACCCTAAATCTAAAAACCGATGATATAGCTCACCATACGATCCCATTGGTTTATAAGTGTTTCTGTTTGATACACATATTTTTCTATCAAGGTTTATCCTTTCTACTTCAATAATATTTTCATCAAAAAGTCCTTCTTTTGCTTTGTATATTTTTTTAAAACAAAATATTCTTAAAATCAGTTCATTTCTTTCATTACTATCAATTAATGTTATGTAATACTTCTGGTCCTTTAAAACATTGTGATAATATTGAGTATAAAACCAATGATTACAGTTTTCACACTTGAAAGTATCTCGTAATTTTATTTTTTCTATCTTTTTATAATCAGCAACATGCCATTTTTTACAATTTGTACAGTAATATGTATTCGTATTTTCTTTTCTATTTTTAAAAAGAATTATCTTGTTTTTTTTTAGTGAAATTCTATCTAAATACGTTCCAAAATACGATCTATCAATTGGCTTCATCTGTGCCAATTCATTTTCAACTTGATATTTATATACTTTCATTTTCATCACCTAAAAAAGCGAAAATATCCATTTGTGATTCATCAATTTTCTTCTTTTTGGCTTTTTGTTGCATTTTTCTAGCCTTTTGTTCTTCTTTTTTCTTTTGCTCTCTTTCTTTTTCTTCTTGTTTGTAAGAATCAAGTGCCTTTTTTACTGCTTCATCAATTGCTTTTTGGTCAGTTTTATGATTTTCATTAATTTTATTTGTTTTATTAGAATGATTTACTTTCTTTGCTAAATCTTCTGCACTGGCAGTTCCATTTGCATTTGTTTTAAAATTTAGATTTTCGATTTTCAAATCATCTTCATCATAATAATGGACCGCCAAATCAAATAATTCTTGATCATCACCAGCTGCATATCCTATATTGTTGTTTCTTTCACATTTTTTTGATATCTCTTGTATAACGTATTTAAAGCATTCTTCTAAACTCTTTTTCTCTTTTTTTAAATTTTCTTTAATGTCACTTCTAGAAAGAAGATAGTTTCCTATCCTCTTTACCCATGGGTTTTTTGTTTCATTTAACTCTTTTTCAAATTTATCCATACAATTTTACCTCTAATTGCTATTTGCTCGTTTCTCGGCTTCGATATCATCTAAAGAGATAGAATAATATGCTTTAGCAATTCTAAATATGATTTCATTTTTCTGTTCAGCTTTAGAAAGAATTATGTAATTACCCGTTGAATTTAGATAAACACCACATTCTCCAAACTTTTCAACTGATTTAGCATATGAATCACTCATACAGTATCTTGAATTGATAGATATTTTTGAAACTGCACCAAATTCACCTGCATCTATAAAACATATGCCTTTTTCTTTAACACAGCATTCAATGATTGCATTATATGTTTTTTCCTTTTCATGATTAAAACCGATTGCTTTTAAACGATATGTATCTCCTGGCAACTTGGATAATTCATATTCCTGTTCCTGATCAAGTTCATTAAAAATAGAATTTCCATAGATATCCGCTTTTAACTGATAGCAGATATTTTTTGTTTTACAATAAATCGCATCATCACTGATAAAAACTGTACTTTGGTTATCTTTGTTAATTAATGTAAACATCCCTTTAACGTATTTGTACAAAGGTTCTTCCTTTGCTATTAACATTTCATTCATTGATTATTTGCTCCTTTCTTGGATATAGCAGCATGACTGCTTTATATTCCAATTCGATTATCTTTGTTAGCCTATAACTAATTAGATAATAATTTTCTTCATATTTGGATTGATAAATTTCAATCAGTTCATCATATGAAGTGCATGTAAAAGTTATCTTTTTGTATGTCTTTTTCATGCCTTTTTTCCTCTCTTAATGCTTTCGTTTAACTAGTAATTATACGAAAGTTAATCAATCTCTTAAACTCTATATATACCAACGGTTTCAAGATATTTTTTAATCAAAAAACTTTGTGTTTTTTTTGACTATTATTTTTCATTACTTTTTTCATTTCTAACTTCCGGTTTTAAGTAGTGTACATTGTAAATCCATTCATTTAATGCTCCCTCGCCTAATATAGTTATAACATCTTCTGGATCATCTATTTTGTCCGCATTTGTTCTATAGAAATCCATTGCCTTTACATAGATAAGTCCATCGCCTAATGTTCTGGTACCATCAACTTTAATAAACATTCCTTTTTTATCAAAAGTATGTTGCGGTTCTTCAATTTCGTAACCGATTATTTTTCTATTATTTTCTTTGATATTCAAATCTAACTGATTAATACTAATAGCCGGCATAATATCATGCGATGTAGCTCTTTCAGTATATGCTATTCCACAAAACCTTGTATAGAAAGCGTACATTGGATAATGACTACACTTGACAAAGTCTTCTGCACCTTTCGTTCCACTAAATGTCAGTCCTTTCCCTGAACATATTTCCAAAAACAGTTCTTTTTCATCTTGATTTTTAATTTTGATGAATACTTTGTTATCAACGAATTTTTCAAAATAGTTTATTTTCATTTCTATCTTCCTTTCTAATAGCGTATGGCTTCAACCTTACGCTTCTTTTCTTTTTGACTTGTATTTGTATATATAGCGGTGGTTTTGACATCGCTATGGCCTAATATCTTTGACAGTTCGGACAAACTGGCTTGACCATTTGTATGTACCCATTGAATAGCAAACATGTGTCTGAAAGCATGAGGATGTGCTTTTTCAAGTTTTATGCCTCGACACATTCCACATAATCTCTTTAACCTGTTTTGAATCGTCTTTTCAGTCAGCATAGTTCCATCATTCTTATATCCAGGAAACAATGTACCTGTTTCAATTCCTTGTTTCTTGGCATACTTCAATAGTTCCCTTCTTAAATCACTTCTCAATGGAACTTCTCGTATTTTTCCTTTGTTGTAAACTTTTATATACTGCTTTCCATTTTCGATATTTTCAACAGTAAAATATTCTAACTCACTCAAACGAACACCAGTATAAGCAAATATTTTCATGATGTAATACATATCCATCTGTCCTTGCTTCTTGGCCATCCTTAGCAGCCTTTTGAAGTCTTGTGGATCTATTACATTTTCAATATTTGTTTTCTCCTGCTCCTTTATTGGCTTCAAACAAAGTTTGCTATCATACTTTTTAATGTTTTTTTCTTCCCAAATGCCTTTTTCATTCATCTCTACATACTTGATGAATTTATTGATGATGATGATGTAATTATTGATTGTTTTAATTGCATACTTTTTCATGAGCATTTCTTTATATTCAATAAAATCATCTTTTCCAACTTGATCTTTATTAAAATAATTAACAAAAGAAGTCACTACATTTTTGTATTTAACTTGGGTTGCCTTTGATTTTTCATCCATAATTTCTTCATCAATGAAATCATCTATGTAATTTAGCATCAGTTCCTTTGTAAATCTCAAATCGTTCTCCTTTCATTAACTTTTTTATTAATCATCCTTGCATATATGTAATACATGCGATTAACTTTGTTGTAACGGATTTCATGCTTAACATATTTTTTAGACTTGTAATTAGCATTTAAGTATTGAGAAACAAGCATTTCATTACTGATCATGTTCTTTATCTTCTTTTTAGAAAAAACAGTATAGCTTTTTCGCTCTATTGGTTTTTTCAACCATTTAGAACCCTTCCATCTCTTTTTTCCTTTGGGGTCTTTGGAAAGATAGGTTGCTAAACCAGTTAGCCCATCTTCATCCGGTTCTAGTTCTTCAACCTTTATACGTGTTCCCAACATCCATAAATCTTTCATCAACTTTCTGTCTAATCCTTTTTCAATTATCAAGTGATGATGAATTCTTATTTTTTTATTAGGATCATGTTCAGTAACATATATCCATTTAGCATTTTTTAATCCAAGTTTCTTTCTCCTGTAATTGATTTTTCTAATGAATTTATATACTTCCTTTTCAGCAGCTTCTATTGTTGGTGGAAGATTTTCATTTGAATATGTTAAATGCATTACATAATCATCTTTATTGAAATTGTTATTAATTAACCGGATAAAATGTTTTCTAGCATTTCTATCATTTAATGATTTTTGTGCAAGTCTTGTTGGCTTCTTACTCGGATTGAATTTATCCATTTCCTTTTTTGAAAATAATGGATATATTTCAATTTCAAATTGGTTTCCAGATTGTATTGTTTTTGAACAATACTGAACACCTATTAAATTTTTATCTAATAGCTTCTTTATATCTAAATCTTCTTGATTAAATCGATTATCATAGTAATTCTCATAATCATAATCTATATATGGTTTTCTTTTCGTTGACTTGTTATGATTCATTACAAGCCCGACATAGACACCTTTTATCCGACTTTTTTGCCATTATATCTATGTTTTTTTAAACATGTATGTTATAATGACTATGTTGAAGAAAGTCGATAAAAGATGCCAATAACATTTGTTGTTGGTTTCTTTTTTTTATGAGAATTTACCCATGATAAACCAGTAGGTTTTATCGTAGATATCTTTATGATCTTCATTAACCATTTTATTTAGATATAACAACTTACTCCTTACATCCTTTTCGTTAAAAATAAGTTGTCCGTAATATCCCATTAAGATAGAATCAGAGGTTTGATAATTTTCCATAATTTCATCAAATTCACCTGTATCTCCTGGACTTGGAAATTTGTATTTAGCAAGCATACTTGCCTTTGCAAAATCAATCAGTACATTTCTTGTACTGATTTTTTGTATACGCTTGAGGTCTTTTATAATTTCATTTTCCATGCTTATGCTCCTTTCTTTTTTATAAAAACAAATAGGATATTGAAATTTGAACATGTCTAAACTATGCATCATTCTTAGCATTTAACTTTGTAAATATTTCTTTCATTTTTGTGTTAGTTTTTTATTCAATTGTTTTTTTCGGAGGATAACTTTTTTCAATATCCTAATTTGCTAGAGGTTTATTACCTCTTAGCAACAATAGATAGTTATATGTAAGGTAGAAAAGGTAATTATGCCAAATTATGCAACAGTTAAATTCTCTCTATTGCTGCTAACAAATAACAAACACATGTTATTTGTTTATTTGATATGATTGTTCCTGGTACTCTGCTTGAAGCAGTTTATACTGGGCATTTAGGTCAGCTATTTCCTCTCTTTGACTTGCAATCTCATTTGTAAGAGATTGTCCATAGACATACATGCCTATGTTTGCTAATAAAGATAAGATTAACAAGGCAGTTAATCCCTTTTTAGAAATTTTTTTCATTTAAATTTTGCTCCTTCCTTTTTTGTATCGTCACTTTTCATTTATTACCTCGAAGCAATGTACTTCATGCTAAAATATTTTTTTAAATTGCTATACCCGATTTAAGCATTTTAAATAATAACTATGATTACATCCCGCAGGGACCTCCTGAAGAAAAATGTATTAAACAAATTGCGTTTGAAAATTTTAAATTTAATATGAAAAGTTACTCAAAATCAAAAATCATATGTTTCATTAAAGGAAAGTTACCAGCTTTTATTGAAATGTTAATTTTTGAACTTCTTAAAAATTTAATATTCAACGCATTAGGCATACATTAGTATGTCTTTTCTTTTTGAAATACATTGCTTAGAGATAATAAATGAAGATTAAATAGCTATATAATTTCTAATTACCCTTCCCCCTTTGTACCAAATCTTCTCATTAACCATTTATCTAACTTGGAAGTATCAATCTTCCATGCAGATGTTTTTCCTGGTGGTTTATAGGCAGGAAATCCTTTTATTTCAATAAATTTTTTTAATTCATAAGATGAAAATCCATATGGCACTAATTCTTTGATTGTCATGTACCTCTTTGGATATTCATTAGTGGTAGTTGTATTTTCCATTTTCTATGCTCCTTTATTTATAGTTAGTGGTAGTTGTATTTTTTTGTTTTCGACATTTTTTACCATCAGTTTTATAAAGATGAAAGAATATTTATTAAGAATTAATAAAGAAATAACGAAACACTGCAATTCTCTTTTAAATCATCTATTAGGGATTGAAGTGTTTTTATTTTATTTTCTAATAGTTTATATTCATCATCAGATAATTGATTTTTCATATCACTAATAAAATCATCAAATGCATGACTTAAAGAATTTAGTTTTTTTGGATATAACTGAATTCCTTTACAATGAATTACAATATCCTCATCCTTTTTGCCTTTTATCAATTGATCTGTTGCGTTTATAACACAATTAATATCTTTATCTAAATCACCTTTAATACTTGGTTCAATCAAATATGTATATAAGCCTTTAGGTTCTTTCATATATCCTTCTCTGTCTTTTGACATATTTATTACTCCTTATTTTTAGTGGTAGTTGTATTTTTTTATTTTCTATGTTTCTTAATTACACAAAAAATACTCCTTTGCATTTTTTTGTGTTCTGTTACAACACGTTTTCACCAAAAAAAATTATAATTTTACTTGTTTTGGCGAAAAGGCTGTATTATCGCATATTTGAAATAATTCTTTAGCTAATAACTTAACTTTGCCACTTTCTAGATTTTGATATCTCCTATATTCAATCCCTATCATTTTTGCAAATTCCTCTTGAGTCATATCATTTGTTAGTATTCTAATTTCTTTTAATGTGTATTTTCTTTCCATTTTCTCCCTCCGTCCGTGTTTTAGTACAACACAATAGTATCATTCCGTGTGTTGTATTGCAACACTTTTTTTGGTTATTTATTTGTTTTTTTGTTTTATCTTCTATTTTTTTGTTTCTTTTAACAACACATAATGTTAATATATTCATGGAGGTACATTACAATGAAAACTATAGATGAGAAAATAGGTCAAGAATTAAAAAAGGCTCGTGACAATTGCTCAATGTCATTACAAGATGTTTCTAATATTATTGGTAAATCAAGATATACATTACATGGATATGAAAAAGGTAGAAACAGCATTAGCGCTAGTACATTATTTGAACTATGTGAATTATACAATATCGATATAGAAGTTTTATTTAAAAAAATAAAGAATGACTAATATATATTTTTACTTATCTTAGGAGGAAGAAAAATGGGCATTTTATCTAATTTAAAAAAACAAATAGTTTCATCAGATAAAAACTATTTGTTTCTTGACTGTGAATGGTCAAACAATAAAAATAAAAGTATATGTCAAATCGCTTTAATTCAAAAAAACGGAAAAACAAAAAAAGATTTTAATTATTATATCAACCCTAATGATGGATTTGATCAAAATTGTGTATCAGTTAACCATATAACAAAAAGTAAAGTAAAAAATTGCCCTACTTTTGATAATGTATGGAGTGAGATTGAAAATTACTTTATTAATTCAATAATAGTTGGACACAATGTTCAAAATGCCGATCTAGATGCTATAGTGAAAAATCTTCAAAGATATAAAATTAATATTCCTGAACTTTATTATATTGATACTTATCAAGTCTCAAAATCTTTAATTAACAGCTACGATATAAAAAATTATAAATTATCTACCTTATGTAACTATTTTGAAATTGAATTAAACAATCATCATAATGCTATTGACGATGCATCTGCATGTCTTTCGTTATTTGAAAAATTAGTTCATAATTATAAATTTAACATAAATGACTATATTACTAGATATCAATTTAATAATTTCAACTTTAAACCTTATGTATATAATTCGGAATTAAATAGAGAGATTAGTACATTTTTAGGTGTTTTAAATGGCATAGGTATGGATAATAAAATTGATAAGGAAGAAATAGATTATATTATTAAATGGCGTGATGATCACATGCAATTTAATTATGATAAAGAGATAAAGAATATTATCAATATTATTAATTCTATTCTCTCTGACAATATTATCACATTAGATGAACTCAATACTTTAAAATCGAACATAAGTACTTATGTTAATCAATTAAATTCAACACCTGAGACATTAGCAACTCAAGAACTTCAAGGAATTATCAACGGTATTGAATCAGATAGTGTTATTAACGAACAAGAAGTCTTGACATTACGTGAATGGCTTTACCAAAATACTTTTTTAAAGGGACATTTCCCCTACGATTTATTATTCAAAGAAATAGAATCAATACTAGAAGATAATATAATCACAGAAGAAGAAATTTCAAATTTAAAAAAAGTCTTTGTTCAAATAAAAAATCCTGTTTCATTAATAAACAAAGAAATCGTTATATTTAATAACAATTCATTTTGTTTGAGTGGTGATTTTTCACATGGTACAAAAAAAGAAATTGAAAATTATATAATTTCTAAAGGTGGCACAATAGATAAAAATGTTAAGAAGACAACAAATTATTTAGTCTTAGGAAATGAAGGTTCACAAAGATACTCAAATGGAAATTATGGTACAAAATTTAAAAAGGCAAAAGACTATAATATACCAGTTATAAAAGAAGAACAATTATTTAATTTGTAGAAAAAAAGATCAGTGACTGGCATCACTGATCAAGCACATGAAAATAGAAAATACAACTACCACATTATATTTTATTAAATTCCATGAGCATTATTATTTTATCATACTTGCTCATGGAATTAAACAAAAAGAAAATAGCAAGGAGATAAAATTATTATGGCAAAATATAAAAAAAGAAAAGATGGAAGATATGCTACTTCTATCTATTTGAATAAGAAAAGATTTTATGTCTATGGAAAAACAATTTCAGAATTAGAAAAAAATAAACGTCAATTATTAATAGATTACGAATTAGGACTTTCATTGCATTCAAAGGACGTTCTTTTTAAAGATTATAAATATGTTTGGTTTGATAATAAAAAGCCATCTATAAGTGCTAAGAGTATAGCTAGTTATGATTCAATATTAAAAAATCATTTTACATTAATTGATTATATGAAAGTGACAGATATAAAAAAGTCACATATTCAAAAAGTAATTAACGAATTGACCGATAAACCAAATACCGCTAATAAAACTTATATGACTTTAAATCAAATACTGGAAAATGCTATTGATGATGAAATAATAAACAGAAATCCATGTAGAAGAATTGTATTACCTAAAGTTGAGAAAAAAGAAAAAAGAATTTTGAGCGATGAAGAATTTTATTTAACTGAAGTTGCTGAATTTAATGATCGTGAAAAAATGTTTGTAATTATGAGTAAATACTGTGGACTTCGTCCAGAAGAAACAAGAGCACTTACTAAAGATGATTTTTTTCTTACTCAAACAAGTGGCTATGTAAGAATCAATAAAACAGTTGTCTATGTTTCCAATCAAGCAATCTTTCAAAAGTTCACTAAAAATAATACCAGCGTTAGAGATATACCTCTATTTGCTAATATTTTACCTTTTGTAAGATATTATTTATCAAGTATACAAACTAACAAGCTATTTACAAATCTCTCTAGTAAAGAAGATAAATATATGTCTAGCCAATCTTACAAATGGCTAATCAAGAAAATAAAAGATAAAATCAAATTAAAGGCATTAGAATTAAATATTGATTTTAATGAACAAGGATTTACTCCTTATACATTTAGACACACCTATGCTACTCTACTTTATTATTCTGGTGTACGATTAAAAGAAGCTGAATATTATATGGGGCATGCCGACAGCAAAATGCTCACTCAAGTATATATTCATTTAGATAAATCATCATTAAGAGAGAATAGTCCGTTAGAGGATTTTATAAAAAATAAATTAGAATTAAATAAAAAAAACATTACTGAAAAACTACTCTCAAATGAGTAGTTTTTTTGACAACTTTTTGACAACGCAAAAGACAACTAAATTCATCTAAATACAACTAAATATAAATAAGCATAAAATATTTATATAAAATAAAAAAAGCCTAAACATCTAGTAAACACTAGTGTTTAAGCCATTTTGTCATTGGTCTCCCCGCACGGTCTCGAACCGTGGACCCTCTGATTAAGAGTCAGATGCTCTACCAACTGAGCTACGGAGAGGTAACGAAACTATTTTATTACATATATGAATAAAAATCAAGATATTTTATTCATATATTTTATAAATATATGCTATAATATTCCATAAGGGAGGGATAGCATGTTTTACAATCAAAGTATTGAAAATATAAAACTTATCATTTTAAGTTTGGATGGGGGATTATTAGATTTAAACCACCTTCGTTATAATTACTTAAAATATACATGTCAAAAGTATGATTGTTTTGTATCTAAAGATGAATTTACCCTTTCTTTAGGCAATATGAACACAATGTATCAATGCTCTCCTATCCAGGATAAAATATCTAATCAAAATCTTAATCAAATGATTGAAAAAGATTTATTTGCTTATAGCAAATTAAAACAAAACATAAAAAAAGAAGGAGTTGATGAACTTCTTCAATTTTGTCGCCAAAAAGGAATAAAAATAGCTGTTATTACAACTCATAAATGTAAGCGTGCTATACAATATATGCAACTCACTGGAATTTATAAAAATGTTGATTTTGTTATCGGAGGAGATAGTCAAATTAATCCTCTTCCTGATTCTCAAATTTTATCGACTATATGTAAACAAATGAATATCAGTTATGACCATACGCTTGTTGTAGCAAACTTTCCTTCATTAGTAGAAGCCGCTAATAAACTATATATGAATGTCATTTATATGATGGATTTAGTTGCACCTACGCCAACCATTGAAGAAAGTGTATATAAAACAGCTAAAAACAATCTAGAAATTATCAACATCCTGTTATTTTCTAAATATGATACATTAGAAATGTTCTCACCTATCTTGGGAATGTCAAAAAACATGAATGAAACACAGTTAACGCATACCTATCATCAATTACTAGAAAAGTATGCCGATGACCCACAATTAATTTCACTTGTAGAACGTACATATCAATATTTTTATCATTTACTTAATAAAAAACGTATTCCTACTCATAATCCGATTCAAAATCAAAATAGCGAAAATAAACATCTCGAAGATACACAAGATAGCATTCAAAGTAGTAGTATAAATAAACCTTCAAAACAAATCGATGAATCTGATGATTCAATTTCCGAAAAATTCAGTGACCATCATGTCACATCGGCTACTTCAGCAATCTCTATTGATGCAAAACGCATGAATGAATTAATGGATATTATTAACGGTCAAAGTGAAGCAGAAACTGCACAACAAGATAATGAAGACATTTTACAAGTAGATCATGACCAAAGCAATAGACAAATCAAATCTAAAAAAACAGTTTTAGATCACGGTATAGACTTTATATGTAATGTTCTTATTTCAATTTTAATTGTATTTATTTGCTTGCTTGTATCATTGATTTTAAATGATTACTTTAATGATCAATCCCTAATTTTAAAATCAATTTATTTTATTGTTCAATCGTATTTAAATATTGTTTGGGGATTGTTTAGTTTTATTTTTAATGCTTGTCATCAAATTATACACATCATACCAACATACAATCAATTATTAAATAATAGTCATCTGCTTTCACCACTGGCATGGCAAGTCGTATTTACCAGTATATTTAATCTTATGATTATCTATATCATCAAATTAATTTATTCGTTAACAAACAAGGGTAATTTAAAATAACTTGTGGTTGAGATTGTTTCGGCCAATAA
>NZ_QRQB01000025.1:0-38139 GCF_003475785.1 Coprobacillus sp. AF33-1AC
ATACTATTTTTGTTTAAAACTAAAATATCAGATTATTTTAAATACTCCAAACAAGAAGCAAGCTAATTAAGCTTGTTTTTTGTTATCAAAATCATATTCCTCAAATCGATATTTTTGTTGAGCATGAGGATATTTATCATGATCAACTGGTGATAAAAACATTTCAAGACTTCTTACAAAGAGTTGTTTATCATCATATAATTGACGATAAACCACAACTTGCTTCATCGTTTCACTATCATAGGCTATATCTTCCACAAAATAGAATTTACCTTTAAAATGACGATATACTTGATTTTTTTTAATTTTTCTCATTCTTATTTCTCCTCGTATCAAAAAAGTCTAAATCAATTGATTTAGACTAATGAAATATACTTTGAAATACTATAATAGCAACTGCTATAAAATTATTTAACATATGAATTGTTATAGGAACAAAAATTGTTCCTTTTTTTTCATACGCTAAAGAAAATGCAAATCCCATCAATCCATATGAAAATAAGTAAGCTAATTGGCTCAAATCGCCTGCAAACAATCCAGTATATATATGAATAAATCCAAAAACAAATGACGAGACAATATGTGCCAACACTTTATTATATTTCCTTAAAGTTCTAAATATAAGACCCCTAAATATAAATTCCTCTAACATAGGTGCAATAATTACCGATTGTACTATCATCCATAACATACTACTACCTAAGTAAGTTTCAAATAATGTTTGATTTGCTGCACTGTGTGATGATGTATCTATCAATAAATTAATAATGATATTAGCAACAATTGAAAATATATAAACACTAGCAATCCCAAATGTCATGGACCAGGCAACATTTTCGAACAAATGCTCCTTAAACATTATAAAATTATCTTTAATAAAATCTTTGAAAATAACATAGGCACAAATCAATGACAATAAACCCGAAAAAAGATTCAAATAAACACCCAGCATATTTTGATCAACAGGTAAAACACCATATTTAACCAACATATATATAACAAAATTAACAACTGCAGGAATTACATAAAAATACAAAGGTAATAAAACAATAAAACCCCAAGCTTTTTGTTTACCATTAAGTTGTCCAGCAAATTGATTATCCATATAAAACCCCTTTATTCTTGATTACCTACATTCTTATCAGCATAGTCAATTTCTTCATAAAAGACTGCTAAACAAGTATATAATTTAGCATCTACCAAATGAACTGCAATAAAAACACTAATAATATTTGTTATTAAAGTTGTTATGATACCTAAAGGAAATATTGATAATAGTATAGAAATAATGTTGACAAAAATTACTGATACCAAAAGCCACCCAATAAATGATAAATATAATTTGATTAATGTCCATTTATTATTTTTCATTAATCGATAAGATTCCTTCATCGCTACAAAACCTGTTAATTTATATTTTTCTAAAATATAAGGTGTTAAACTAAATGCAGTAACATAGTAAATAGTAACTACCAAAAGAACAAATCCAATTAAAACCAAATATGAAGCAATAGAAGCTAATCCATCAATATTCATAGAAACTTGTGATGTCATAGAAGAAACACCATTAGCATAAGGTAACATTGTTAACATTTGTGAAAAAGCATCTTTCAAATCTAATATTTGACTTTTTGGAATAATAACTAATCCAATAAGCAATAAAAAAATCACAATAATAATTTCAATAACTACAAGTAAAAAATTATAAATAAAATAAGTTGAAAATAATTCTTTAAAACGATAAAAGCTAACAAGTCCATCCTTTTGAACATCCAATTGATCATCATAATTGTTGACTAATTTTAAAGATGACACTATGTATCCATGTTCAAAAGGCAAAAATACAATCCATAAAATAAGACTTACTACCGTTCCAATTGTTCCAGTAAATAATGAACATAATGTTGTAATAACTATATGAAATATTCCCATAAAAATAAGAACATTTATATAATTTTTTTGACGTGATAAAGCATCTTCAGCTTTAGCTTTAATATCTAAAATATTCATAATATTCCTCCAATGTAGACATTATAACAAATATCTAACTTATTGGAAACTATTTCAAATCCAAACTTGTTTTAATTGCGTCATTCACTTTACGCATAAAATAATCACTCAAAGTACCTAATTTCTCTTGAAATCTGATTTTATCAATAGTTCGGATTTGTTCTAATAAAATCACTGATTTTTTTTCAAGTGAATCACATTGAATAATAACATGAGTAGGAATAGGATTTTTTGTTAGTTTAGATGAAATTGGTGCAATAATCACTGTTGTCGAATATTTATTTCCTTTATTATTTTGTAAAACAAGTACCGGTCTTACTCCTCCTTGCTCACTTCCCATCACAGGCGAAAGATCAGCGTAATAAATATCTCCCCTATTAATCATATTTACCCTCCTAAAATAACTTATGTATAAATTTAAAGATTATTCTTTCAAGAATTGAAAACAACTTCAATACTTCAAAGCTTATGTTATGATAATAGCGTTAAAGGAGTTGATATAATGATTAAAGCCGTAATATTCGATATGGATGGTTTAATGATCGATAGCGAAAGAGTCACTTATGAAGAATATGTAAAAAAACTATCACAACTTGGATATTCATTTAATGAACCTACGTATCGTCAATGTTTAGGAAAAAACAAGCAAGGAATCTGCCAAGTATTTTATGACAATTTTGGTCAAGATTTTCCAATGAAAGAGGTATGGGATGATGTCCATGTTGCTATTGATGAAAGACTAGAACAAGAAGTACCTATTAAAAAAGGACTTACTGAATTACTTCATTATTTAAAAGAACATAATTATAAAACCATTGTAGCAACAAGCAGTGCTCGTAATCGAGTTGATAAAATTTTAAATAACGCTGGTATTTATCAATTCTTCGATGATATCATTTGTGGTGATGAAGTTACTCATGGAAAACCTCATCCCGAAATATTTCTCACAGCTTGTCAAAAGCTAAATGTAGATTCTCAACAAGCCATAGTACTAGAAGATAGTGAAGCGGGTATTCAAGCTGCATATAGCGGAAATATAAAAGTTATCTGTGTTCCTGATATGAAATATCCCGAACCCGAATTTAAGAAAAAAACAACTTTAATTGTTAATTCTTTAGACGATGTGATACCTTATTTAGAAAGTATTAAGTAACAAAGGACGTGTATTTTACACGTCCTTTACATATTCTTTTATCAATTGAACAACTCTTTTTGTATTTTGACCATCTTGATATTTAAAAAATTTGTTTTTAAACTCTACAATATTTCCACTTTCATGATTTAAAATGGCACGAGCTAATTCTTCTAATTCAAAACAAATAGGTCCTGGCATTGTTTGATAATCCACGAAACATCCTAAAGAATCTAAATATTCATTTAAATCTGGAACATAAAAATACATTGGTTTTTCTAATATAGAAAAATCAAAAATAATTGATGAAAAATCAGAAACCAAAAAATCAGCAATAGTAAATAAATCATGCGTATCTTCTTCATTCATATTGAAAATTCTCTTATCATCATAGCAGATATGATTGATTTTTAATAATGGATGAAATTTATATAGTAATATATAATCATCGGGTAATTGTTCCAACAGTTTCTTGCCATCAAAGTCAATACTTCTAAATCCTTGATAAATATTGCCTCTAAACGTTGGTGCATAAAGAACTATTTTTTTATTAATCAACTGAGGATATTGTTCAAATAGTTTCTTTCTTGTTTTTTCAAGATAATGTTGATCAAACAAATGATCAACTCTTGGAATACCAGTTGTGAGAACATGACTTTTATTAACATGAAATGCCTGACTGTAAGGTTCTTTCCAATAATCACTATTTGCAATAACATAATCATAATTATTAATAAGGTACTCTCTTTTGATGACATTGCCAAATTTTTTTATCGCACCACAAGCATGCCATACTTGAATAACAATCACGCCTGGTCTTTTAAATTTTGAAATAACATAATTGTTATCTCGAATTAATACAACTTGAGAGGTGTTAATAATATAAATTTGTTTTATACAATTAAGCATATAAAGAAAGTTGTTAATAAGCGTTTTTTTATCATAGTTTATTAACACTTTTTTTATTTGTATCGTTGGATCTTTTTTTAATTCATCATAAATAAGTTTCAAATCCGAATCCAAATAATGAGCTTCAAGTGAAACAAAAGCAACTTGACGAGGATTAATCTTTTTAAATTTTACAAAGATGTTAATAAATCCTAATATAATATTTAAAACAATCTTTTTTATTTTCATGACATCACCTACTTAAATACGATATCTACAACACGCTTAGATGCATATCCATCTTCATGATTATTAAATCTTTGATTAAAAGATTCTAGTTTATGATAATCATAATCTTGTTCTACAATTTTTGTAAGCAAATCATCTTCATTATCTAAAATTTCTCCAGGTAAATCATGATAAATATCTAAATAAAATCCTCTTAGTTGATCTCGATATTGTTCTATGTCATACATATAAAAATATATTGGTCGTTTTAAAATAGCATAATCAAAGAATACACTAGAATAATCAGTAATTAAAATATCCGAGATCAAATAAAGACTACTAATATCTTGACTTGGCTCGATTGGATAGACAAAACCTTTATATTTACTCATATCAAAATCATTTACAATTAAATAATGTGGTTTAAAAATAACAACATAATCGTTCCCTAAGATTTTTTTCCATTGATCAAAATTAACTTCTAATTTAAATGTATACCCCTTAGCGACAAAACTATTATCTCTCCATGTTGGTGCATACAAAATCACCTTTTTATCTAAAGGTATGTCTAATTCTTTTTTTATTTTAATAATATCTTCTTGGCTATATAATGACAAAATATCATTTCTAGGATAACCCGTTTCAATAAGACGCTCTTTATTAATCCTAAAAGCGCTTTGAAATACTCCTGTTGTAAAACGACTTGGTGAAATCATATAATTATATTTTTTTACATCTTGTGCATATGTCTCATGCATACTTTCTTCACTCATACCGCTACGATAAAAGGTTGTCCCCTTAGGTACTTCTATATCATATGCTAGTTTTTTAAGTGGTGTGCCATGCCATGTTTGCAAATAAACTTGGTTTGGCTTTTTTAAAACATATCCTGGTAATTTACAATTGACAACCCAATAATGACTGCGTGCCAAATAATAAAAATAAGGTATTGAAAAATATTCTATGATTTGAGCACCTGATATCTTTATATTCTTTTTACGATGGTTTTTTATAGCCCAAATAAAATGATAATCTTGAAATTCTGGTTGGCTTTTCATATATTCATAAATCGCTTTAGGATTATCTGAATATCCTCTTCCATGAAATGCAATAAATAAAACAGTTTTAGAATTTGATGGTACAAAACGATACACAAGTCGATAACATATTTTAATTGCTTTTCCTAAAAAATTTTTAACGAACCTTATCATAAAAATCCTCCTTTTAAAAAATAAGGGGTCATTCCCCTTATTTAAATACTGCCTCAACCGCTCTTTTTGATGCATTACCATCATCAATTGAGCAGAATTTATCATAAAATAATTGATATCGATGTGCATACTTAGCAGATAAATCATCAATATTCATAAGAGCATCAATGACTGCCTCTGTAGTAAACAATAAAGGACCAGGTAATTCTTTTTCCATATCAATATAAAAACCTCTTAAAACATCTCTATATTTGTCTAGATCATAAGTATAAAATAACATTGGTCGTTTTAAATTTGCATAATCAAAGAACACGCTAGAATAGTCAGTAATACAAATATCCGAAATTAAATAAATTTCTGTAATATCATCATACTTACTTAAATTAAAAGCAAAATCTTCTAAACCAGTTATATCTAAAGCATCTGCAATATAATGATGTGTTCTTAATAACACTACATACTCATCACCTAGTTTTTCTTTCATCATTTCTAAATCTAGTTTTAATTTAAATTTATACTGACCTTTTCCATAATATTCATCATCTCTCCAAGTAGGAGCATACAGAATCGTTTTTTTATGTGTTGGTATTTTTAATTTTTCTTTTAACTTTCTGGCAATTTCATCTTTATTAGGATTATACAATAAATCATTACGAGGGTAGCCAATTTCCAGCATATTGCCATCGTACATGAAGCAACTTTTAAAAATTTCGCTTGAAAAATGATTAGCTGCAATAAGATAATCCCATTCTTGTTTTTGACGATAAAATTGAGCTTTGTATGTTGGTGAAGCTGCAGTTACCTCTTCTTGATCAAAAGCAAGTCTTTTTAATGGTGTTCCATGCCATGTTTCTAAAAACACTTGACCTTCTCGTTTTCTAAACCATAACGGTTGACGAATATTAAAAACAAAATATTTAGATTTAGCCAAATAATAAGCATATTTCTTAGTAAATCTTTTTACAACAATGCCTTCATAAGGCAACTTTGTATTTTTATCATTTAATACCCATATAAACTGATATTTTCCTGGATAATTTTTAGCTAAATATTCATAAATATATTTCGGAGAATCTGCATAACTTTTTCCCATAAAAGTTTCAAACATAATCCAGTTTTCTTCTATTGGTTCATTAATATATTTATGACGGTATAAATACTTATTAAGTTCATTCTTGTTTTTTAGAACCATTTTTGCTTTTCTTTTGGCCAAATGACGAGCAATGACTACTTTTGTTGTTTTTAAATCACGTTTTCTTGCCAATTTAACCATTTTTCGTTGATAACGAGAAATATTTTTTAATAAGTCATCTCTTACTTCATCCAATAATGACGCCATCGTTTCAAAACGTTCTTCACGCCACTTATCATCTAAACTACGTCTTATTTTCTTAGCAAAGTAATTACTATAATACTTAACAATTTTAGAATCAATATAATAACGTAAAGGACTTTGGTAATCAACTAAATGAATAGAATAACGATATACATCAATAAATTCATCAAATTTATGTTCAGGGTCTTTAATTTGTGATAATGCTGGTGCATTAACCGGATCATTATGTTTTCTTTTAATATACGTTGTTTGATTAATCTTAAAAAAACTTTGTGCATACTGTACAAGTTGTATTACAAAAGGAAAATCACAATAATATTTAAAATCTTCATTAAAACGTAAATGATGTTGATCAATTAAATTCCTTTTAATTAATATATTTAAAACAGATACATTTTTAAACCCTTTTTTTCCTCTTATTAATTCATCAATCATCCTTTGATGAATTGGCTGATCGCATTGACTATAATCTTTTTCTATAAATTTTTCATGGCGATCATGATCTTTATCTTTTAAATCCAGTTCATCATTTTTTTCATCACCCATAGTTTCAAAAACTTGTTTTTTAAACCATGTTATTCTTCTTTGACCTAAAATTAAATCTTCATTATTTTCCTTTGCTTCATCAATTAATAGAGAAAGTGAATCTTTTAATAAATAATCATCACAATCTAAAAAATAAATATATTCCCCTTTTGCTTCATTTAAGCCAATATTACGTTTTGTTGCTACTGATGATACCTCACCACAAACAATAACATTTAAATGAATTTTATTTTTATATTGTTCAATTAACTCATTTATTTCCTCATGATTTTCATTAACTAATAATAATGTTTCATAATCATCTATCTTTTGTTCATCAATACTTGCTAAACAATCAACTAAATAATGAGGATAACCATCATATGGAACAATGATACTTAATTTCACATTTACCCCTCCTCGATATTAATCTTTTAAATCAGCTTTAATTTTTGTTGTTGAAATACCTTCTGTTCTAGGTAAATAGACAACTTCACAATAATCCTTTAGAAAATCAAATTTACCTTTCCAATCATCACCCATAACAAAAACATCAACATCATGTTCTTGAACATCTCTAATCTTTTGATCCCATGATTCTTCATAAATCACTTCATCAACATAACGAATCGCTTCTAGAATAGCTTTACGATCCTTATCGCTATGATAAGCTTTCTTTCCTTTTTGAGCATTAAAAGCATCGCTACTTACTGCAACAATTAAATAATCCCCTAATGCTTTAGCTCTCTTGATAATATTAAGGTGTCCAACATGAAATAAATCAAATGTACCATAAGTTATTACTTTTTTCATTTTAATCTCCTACCTTTTTAATTTATCTAATAGTTTTTCCCAAAAACCAATTTGTGGATGTTCGACAATACGCTGAGCAAATTTCTCATCTCGCATTTTTGCTTTTTCTTTCTTTGTCAATCCGTTATAAAAATCAACATACTCTGCATATTCATCACAAACTTCTTGAACATCACCATACCTTTTTAATTTTCCGCCTTCTATCCACATTGCTTTTTTACAAAAGCCACGCACTTGAGGTAATGAATGGGAAATGAAAATAATGGTTTTACCTTCATCTTTTAATTCATTCATTTTATCCAAACATTTTTGAGCAAATCCTTTATCTCCAACCGATAAGGCTTCATCAACAATAATAATATCAGGATTTAAATATAAGGAGATAGAAAATCCTAATCTTGATTTCATCCCGCTTGAATATTTTTTCACAGGCTGATATAAGAAGTCCCCTAATTCTGCAAATTCAATAACACCGTCTGTAATCTCTTGAATGCGTTTTTTAGAAAGCCCTAAAAGTGCCCCTTTTACATTAATATTTTCTAAACCTGTTAATTGCATGTCTAATCCGGTATTAATTGCTATTAATGCTTGTTCACCATTAATATCCATTATACCTTCATCAATTTGACTAATCCCTGCTAAAATTAAGGATAATGTTGATTTTCCGGATCCATTTGTTCCTAATATTCCTACAACTTCTCCTTTGGGTATTTCAAATGAGATATCTTTTAATGCATAAAATCTTTGCGTGATAGCACTTTTAGATTTTCCGTCATTTTTTTTCTTTAATTTATATATTTTTGAAACATGTTCAAATTTAATTGCATAATCTTTCATCGTTATCACCTAAATCATATCAATAAATTTATGTTTGAATTTATACATCATAGCACTACCTATAGCGAAAATAACTATCACAAATACCCAGAAAAATAACATCTGTTTCCAGTAAAATAAAATACCATGATGGTACAAGAAACAATCTCTATAGCCACAGACAATGTAGTAAATTGGATTTGCCTTCATAATATATCTTACAGCCATTTGCCATCCAAATTTGTGTAAACGAGAAATCGGCCATAAGATAGGTGTTAAATAGAGTAATAAACGCATACAAGCAAGAATAAGCTTTCTCGTATCACGTGCTAACATATTTAACACCGAAGTAATCATTGCAAGTGAAACTGTTAAACAAATTGTAGCAAAAAGATAATATATCAATTCAAGCCAATAAAGTGAAGGCATAATTCCTTGGGTTAGTAAAAAAGTAACCAGTATCAACATTAAACAAAAATGATTAAATAATTCTTTTCCAACTACTGTTGCAGGTAAAACCGAAACTGGAAATTTCATTTTTGTAATAACATTACGTTTAGAATAAATCGCATTAGCTCCATTTGTTATACAAGGACTTATAAAGAACCATACAACCATTCCACATAACATCCATTGAATAAAAGGAATCTTTCCTACAGCCTTTCTATTCATTATTAAACCAAAAACAAAATAATATGTAATTATCTGAATTGCTGGATTCGCAAAATTCCAAAAAACACCCAATCTTGAATCTCTCATATCTGATAATAATTCATATTTTGAAATACAATAAATACGATATAGATTTGAGAAATTTTCTTTTAAAACATATTTAATACTTTTTATCATATGTATCCTCCAAAAAACTTCTACATAGCATTATAATTATACCACATAAAAAATACAATATAAATAAAAAGAAAAAACCCTCCAGTTGTGGTATCAACATTCAGGTCTTATAAAAACTATTTATTCATCCAAGATTCATCACTTGGATCAACTTTCCAAGCTTTTAATTTTTCCATATCTGCTTCTTTAATATAATCATGCGCTTTAGCAACTTCAATTAACGTATCATAGTTAGTAAGAGTTGCATATTGACAGTTAGCATTTTCGAAATTAACAGTTGCTTTTTCTAAACCATAAGTGAAAATGGCAACAAGCCCAACAACTTCACATCCAGCATCTCTTAAAGCTTGAACACATTCAAGAGAAGAACCACCAGTAGAAATTAAGTCTTCAATAACAACAACTTTCATTCCTTCTTTAACTTCACCTTCAATACGATTATTACGTCCATGAGATTTAGCACCACCACGTACATAACCCATTGGTAAGTCTAAAATATCAGCGACTAATGCAGCATGAGCAATACCAGCTGTTGCTGTACCCATTAAACATTCTGCATTTGGAAACTTTTCTTTGATTAAATCAGCTAATCCTTGTTCAATATCTTTTCTTACACGAGGATAAGATAAAGTTAAACGGTTATCACAATAGATTGGTGACTTAATACCACTTGCCCATGTAAATGGTTCATTTGGTCTTAAAAAGACTGCCTTAATATCTAGTAAATCTTTAGCAATTAATTTGTTTTCTTCCATTTTATTTCTCCTTAACCTTGAAAATCTTGATATACCTTTTTGTATGTTTCTACAGGATTATTTGAACCTGTAATAGTACGTCCTACAACAATATAACTAGAAGTTAATTCTCTTGCCATAGCAGGAGTTGTTACACGTTTTTGATCATTAACATTATCTGTAGCTAAGCGAATACCTGGTGTTACTGTTAAAAAATCTTCTCCTAAATGATCGTGAATAATTTTTGACTCTAATGGTGAGCAAACCACACCATCTAACCCCGCTTCTTTAGCATTGCTAGCCCATTTTAAAACAACTTGATCTAATGGCTCATGGATTAAAAGTTGATTATCTAAAACATCTTGGTCTAAAGATGTAAGGCATGTAACAGCAATACATAGTGGTCTTTTATCGCCAACTTTACCTTCTTCTAAACCTTCAATAGCTGCTTTCATCATTTCGACACCACCTGAAGCATGAACATTGATCATGTCTACATCAAGTTTCGCTAATTGACGCATTGCGCTTTTTACTGTATTTGGAATATCATGTAATTTTAAATCTAAAAAGATTTTATGTCCCATCTTTTTGATCATTTCTACCATTTCAATTCCTTGTCCATAAAACAATTCCATTCCTACTTTTACATACAATTTTTCACCTTCAAATTGTTTTAAAAAGTTTTCAACATCTGCTTTAGTTTTAAAGTCTAAAGCTATACACACTTTACTATCCGACATAAAAGACCTCCTTATTTTTCTTTCTTATCTATTATATCAAAATTAGATAACAGGTTCTACAAAAAACTATCTCTTCGCAAAAAAAACTCTCCACATAAGTGAAGAGTTTGAAAGAATAATCAAATTATCCCATTCTGTTGTAGTATTCAACAATTAATGCTTCATTAACTTCTTGGTTTAATTCAGATCTTTCAGGTAAACGAGTTAATTTACCAGTTAATTTGTTTTCATCAACTTCTACGAATGCAGGAGTTGCAACTTTGTTTTCTAAACTAGATTTAATTACAGCTAAGTTTAATGATTTTTCTTTAACTGAAATAACATCACCAATATTAACTCTGAATGATGGGATATCAGTTTTAACACCATTTACTAAGAAATGTCCATGGTTTACTAATTGTCTTGCAGCTCTTCTAGTTGGCGCAAAACCTAATCTGTAAACAACATTGTCTAATCTTCTTTCTAATAAACATAAGAAGTTATAACCAGTGATACCTTCCATGTTACCAGCTTGTTTAAATGTGTTATGGAATTGTTTTTCATTAACTCCATACATATGTCTTACTTTTTGTTTTTCAGCTAATTGTAATCCATATTCAGTTTGTTTTTTTCTTTTTTGTCCGTGTTCACCTGGAGCATATGCTCTTCTGTTTAATTCTTTACCATTTTCTAAAGTAGAGAATCCTAAACGACGTGATAATTTCCATTGTGGTCCTGTATAACGAGCCATTCTTTCTTTCCTCCGTATTGTTTTATTTGCATAAAACAATAACATTCATAGATCATTTAAAATGTGTCAATATTAAGTATTTCCCATTGCAGCTAGGTACTCTACAATCATGATGATATTAACGCATAACTTAAAACTCTATGTGCTGCTATCATTTATTGCCATAAAATAATACTATTTTGCAGTATGAATGTCAATGATTTTTTTATAAATTATCTCGAGTTCATCAAGATAAATACAATGTTTGATTGTATTATTTTTTACTGCTTGCATACATTCATCTAGATCTAGCCACTTTACGCTTGATACTTCTTCTTTTTGTAATCTAAAATCTGTTTCTTGTAAATCCAACCATATCATATAAATTGCTGATACTTGAAAATCATGAAATTCTCGATGATGAAAATTTTCATCTAGACGAAAACTTCTTTTTCCACAATAAATTAAATCTTCTGATTTTGCTCGATATCCCAGTTCTTCATAAAGTTCTCTTAACGCTGATTCAGCATAATCTTGTCCCGCAGGAATATGTCCAGCACTAGAAATATCATAACAATCAGGAAATGAATCCTTATTATGACTTCTTTTTTGTAATAGAACTTGTACCTTATTATTTCTTTTTCTTACTAACCATACATGAGATGTACGATGTCTAATCCCTTTTTGATGTGCTATTTCTCTTTCAACAACTTTACCGGTAGGATTTCCTAATTCATCAACAATATCCAATAATTCTTTCATTTTCATCACCACTATCAAGTGTATCACAGTTGCTAGAAGAAGTTAAATGTGATAATCTAGTTATCAGCGAGGAGATATTATGGAAGAGACTGTATTATTATATAACATAGACAAAACCGAACCTGGTAAAGCAATGATTTCTATTTTAAAAAAACTGGATGTAAAAGTTGTTATCGTTAAAACAAAAGATTTAATGAATCCAGTTGGCTATCTTTTAGGAAACAGTGATTATAAAAGATCGACTGATAAAATCAAAGAAGTTCCTCAAGATGAAATGATGGTTCTTTCTGGATTTGACGATAAACAAGTTGACGTTTTATTACAAATATTCCAAAAAGCCAACATTCCCTTTATTCCTTTAAAAGCCATTGTTACAGAAACAAATATTGAGTGGTCATTTTTACAATTACTTAATAATGTAAAAAATGAGTATATGCATTTAACAGGAATGAATAAAGATATCAGTATGTTATAAAACCCATTGGATTAACCAATGGGTTTTATTATTAGTACAACTCACTATAAATTTTGTAAACTCTAGCTCGATCAAGTGGAACAAAATTATTAGCCATTAACCTTCCTTGAGTTTGTAGAACACTATCAGTAAATGTATCTAAATCTTCTTTTGTTACTCCATATTCATGTAATGGTTTTTTAGGAAGAATATGATTTAGCAAATATTCCAAAGCATCATAAACATGATTTTGTTCGCAACCTAATAAGTTTGAAAGATATTTTTCCATCTTATCTAACTCACCATCACTCTTAATTTCTTTATAATTTTTCAAAACACCCGTAAACATTGCGTAGTTACTTTCACCATGAGGAACATGATATGTTCCTCCTAGAGGATAGCTTAGTGCATGTACAGCAGCACATCCTGCTGTACCAAAAGCGAGCCCTGCAAAATTACTTGCCGTTAAAAAATCATCCATTAATTCTGGTAATATTTCTTTTCCTTCGGCAATGATCTTTTGATATCCTTTAATAATCATTTCAATTGCTTTATAACCAAATAATTTAGTATATTCTGTAGCCTTTGGAGAAAGACTTGATTCAACTGCATGTACTAAAGCGTCAATTGAACTTGTTGCAAATACTTTAAAAGGTAAAGTAGTAAGCAATTCTGGAATAAGTATTGCTTGATCCGCAAATAAATTTGGTGAAGTTAAGCCCATTTTTACTCCTAATCTAGTACGATTAATAATTGAGATATTAGTCACTTCACTACCAGTACCACAAGTAGTAGGGATAATAATTAAGAAATGTTGCTTTTCTAGTTGATCTTTATGATCATATAATTCATCTACATTTTCTCCATTTGATACAGCCATTACTTTAGCAATATCAATAACACTTCCTCCACCAATGGCAATAACTCGATTGTATGGTTTTTTTGAAGCCTCTTTTAAAATTGCATCAACCATCACATCAGTAGGTTCACTTGTTCCAAACTTTTCCTGGAAAATTGTCTGAGCTGGACAATTTTCCTTTTTAAAGAATGGCTCATAGATATATTGGTTTGTTAGAATCAAATCATCTTCAGTTAATTTAAATTCTTCAAGAAATTCGTGTACTGTCTTAAATTTATAAAGTTCCGGTTCAAATATAATTTGTTGCATATAATTTCCTTCTTTCACTATGCCCAAATCTCTTCATCAGTTGGGATTTTTTTATCTTTATTATAGAAACCGATTTGTGAAACATTAATAAGATGTGTATAATTTAAGTTTTCAGAAATACTGTTATTTCCCCAAGAACCACATCCAAGTGTAGTAGTTGGAGCAAATCCATTATATAAGCTTCCTCCAGCACCGGTTGAAGAAGATTGATTAATAATTAATCTACTTACAGTTAAATGTTCACCAGCATATTCAATATGTTGTAAATTATGACTATGTAGTGATGCGGTATGTCCTTTACCTTCAATATTTAAATCTCCTTGAGCTTGAGCAACAGCATCTTCAAATGTATCATATGGAGCACTAATCATAACTGGACACATTTTTTCACGAGTTAATGGTTCAGATTTATCTAAATGACGTGCTTTAATCAAAATCATACGTGTTCCTTCTGGTACTTCCACATTTGCTAACTTAGCAATAGTTTGTACACTTTGTCCAACAACTTGACGATTAATTGGTCCATTATTAGGGAAGATTGTATCAGCAAATTTCTTTGCAGTTTCACTATCTTCTACATAGAAAACACCATGTTTTTTAAATAATTCAATGACTTCATCATATTTTTCTTTTGGAATCATAACACTTTGTTCACCTGAACAAATAATACCATTATCAAATGTACGACCTACAATAATTTTTTCTACAGCATCTTCAAAATCAATGTCACGATCTAGTATAGTTTGTACATTCCCTGGTCCAACACCTAATGCAGGTTTACCACTTGAATATGCTGATTTAACCATACCAGCACCGCCTGTAGCTACAACGACATCTACTTTTTTAATGAGATCATTAGTTGCATCAATCGATGATTTTTCAATTGTTTGGATCAAATCTTCAGGAGCATGATGATTTTTCAAAATTTGACGGAAAGCATCAATTAAATCTTTATTAAGTTTTTCTGCTCTTGGATGAGGAGCAATAATAATTGCATTTTGACCTTTTAAAGCAAACATCGCATTACACATTGGTGTAACAACCGGATTAGTTACAGGAGTAACAGCAGCAACAAGACCTTTTGCTTTAGCAACACGATAAATACCATTTTCTTCATCTTTATCAATAATTCCAACAGATTTTTTATCTTTCAAACTATTCCAAATACATTTAGATTTACCTTTACATTTAGCAACCTTGTCTTCATAAACTCCCATTTTACTTTCTTCTACTGTTCTTTTTGCTAAAACTTCAGCATGATCATAAACATACTTACCAATTTCTTTAACGATAGCATCAGTTTGTTCTTGGCTAAATGATTCAAATTCTACTTGTGCCTTTTTTGCTTTTGCTACCATTTCATCTATCATTTTGTTTACATCTTCCATTTTTATTTCCCCCTATTTTCTATACTTCTTAAAATCAAATGCTGCCTTTAAATTAACCGGATTTTCGTGATATTCACTTGTAATCATGGCAGTTTGTAAATATTCATATAATGATTTTTTAAACTTTGGATGAGCACAATGATCAATTATTGTCATTGCACGTTCAATTGGATCTAATCCTCTTAAATCAGCCACACCTTGTTCAGTTATTAACACATGAATTTCATGAATAGTATGATCAACATGACTCACTTGAGGAACAATACAAGAAAGTAATCCATTTTTTGCTGTAGATTTAGTAATAAAGATTGATAATCCAGCATTTTCACAATAATCACCTGAACCACCTACACCGTTCATTAATCTTGATGCGTCAATATATGACGAATTTGTATTACCATAAAGGTCGGCTTCAATAACAGTGTTAATGGCTATGACTCCTAGTCGTCTAATTACTTCTGGATGATTACTGATTTCTTGTGGTCTTAATATAATTTTGTCTTTATAACGATTGAAATTCTTAAAAAATTCATCGCGATGTTCTTTTGAAATGGTAAGTGATGTACCAGATGCACATTTAACTTTACCAGCATCTATCAAATCAAAAATTGAATCTTGTAACACTTCCGAATAAACTGTTAAATTTTCAAAATCAGAATCTTTCAGTCCTTTTAAAACTGCATTAGATACACTTCCTACACCTGCTTGAAGTGGTGGTAATGGATTTGGTAATCTATTCTTTTTAACTTCTTCATGTAAAAAATCAATAAGATTTGATGCCATCATTTTAAATTCATCATCAACTGGTGCCACTTTTCTACCATTATCAGGAATATCACTATATACAACTGCAACAACTTTATTAAAATCACATGGTATATAAGTTGTTCCAATACGATCATCAACTTTTACGATGTTTATAGGTTTAGTATTAGGCACCTTTTCCGGTGAATAAATATCATGTACACCTTCCATACTCGCTGGAACATATGTATTTACTTCAATAATAATTTTATCAGCATATTGAACATATGTATTAGAAGCCCCTACAGATGTGGTTGGAATAATATTACCATTTTCGTCAATTGCCGTTGCTTCAATAATAGCAACATCAATATGATTTAAATAATTGTTTTTTACCCATAAAGGCATTTGACCTAATGGCACATCATAATAAGAAATAGCACCTTTATTAATTTGATTACGTAAATCTTTATTTGTCTGATATGGCATTCTTGCTTTTAAAACACCCTTACGTGCCAATTCGCCATCAAACTCTTCACCTAATGATGCTCCCGAATAAACTGTTAAGTCTAATTTTTCGCCGGCATCAGCACGTTTTCCTAATTCTTTTGCGATAACTTTTGGATAACCAGCAATGGTAAACCCACTGACTCCTAGAGTCATATTAGGCTTAATAAACTTAACGGCATCACTTGGTGACATAACTTTATCTAAATATCTTTTGTCACGGATTCGCTCGTTGTTCACTTTAATTCCTCCATCGTTAATGGCTATCATGCATGCTTGATTCCTTTAACACTGTATAGTATAAAACTTTTGTGCATGAATAAAAAATGTCTAATTGATATAATGAATATACAATTTATATATAATTAAAAGGAGATGAGTTCATCTCCTTAATTATGTATTCAAACGTTTAAACTAATTTTAATACATTTATTTATTTTCTTCATTTCTTCCGGTGTTAATTCACCTATTTTTTTTATCAGTCTCACTTTATCAATTGTTCGCATTTGTTCTAACAAAGCAATAGAGTTACCTTTCAATTCATCACGAGAATGAATAAGTATATGCGTTGGCATCCGCTTTTTTTTAGACGATGTCAAAGGTGAAACAATTGTCGTTGTACTATAACGATTTCCATAATCATTTTGGATGATAATAACAGGTCTAATTCCAGACTGTTCACTTCCTACGCCATCACTTAAATCAGCATAATATAATTCTCCTCTTTTTACATTCATATTTTCATATCCTTTCCGCAATAACATTATATGAATTATCAAAGATAGAATTTGTCTAATTGAGTAGATCTTTTATCTTTTCATTTCTTTTTTTAAAAATGAAAGGATAGACTGATTTAGATGATCATCTGTTTTAATTTCTTTTAAATGATTAATTTCATTTGCACACTCACCACAAATATCAATACCTATTATTTGACTATTAACAAACAAATAATAAAGAATCATTTTTAATTCAATCCCTCTCATTTTTCCTTGATCCCAGTCTGTATGAATCACTTGTTTACTTAAAACATCTTTGTCTATAGATACATAAGTTGGATATTTTCTTAAAAGTCTATCGATATCATTCCAAACATCACGGTTTTCTAAATCATCATCAACTAAATAATAGATTTTATCTAAATATTCCCTATCAATGAGCTTAACTTGGGATGGATCAATGCCAATTAAAATGACTTTCTTTAAATGTTGACGATATTTCAAACTATCCATAATCCACGACCCACAACTTAAAATATCACTAAACAATGGTTTAACCATGTCACTATGATGATCAAATACAACCAAAACAAAATCTTGTTTAATTTTATTAATCCATAATTCACTTATATAATGAAAATTACCAGAATCAATAAAATGAATACCAAAAGGTCCATAATCCCTTATACATTCTTTAATTTTCCTTTTAGCTTCTTGACTACAATAACCATAAACACCTTCAATATTTCTACAATCAACCCAATTCAAATCATCATGTTTATAAAAATTTTCATTTTCGTAAATACCAGTAAAATCCATAATTGTTAGTTTTTTTTGGTAATCAATTTTTAACATCTTATCAACTCCCCTTATATATTATAAAAAGAGATTTCCGATTTTGAAATCTCTTTTTTATCCTAATAGATATTGATAGATAACTTCGACGCAACCATCATGATCACAATCACTTACAATTTCATCTGCATATTTCTTTATTTCATCACTGGCATTAGCCATCACAATAGCCTTTCCAGCAACTTTTAATGCTTCTACATCATTATGTGCATCGCCAACAACAACAGTTTGTTGTAGAGGAATATTTAAATGCTCACATAATTTTTTTAGACCTATTCCCTTATGAATACCTTTACTTGTTATTTCTAATGAGCTTTCTTCTGCTTTAGCAAGTTCAACAGGTAAATTTTGCTTAGTGATTCGTTCAATAGTGCGTTGTCTTGCCTTACTATCAGTATGATAAACATTAAACTTATTTACTGGAAATGGTTTTTCAAAATAAGTTTTCTTTAAATCGTCGTATTTATCAGTTACACGTTCATACATTTCTTGATAAACTCCCATCAAATAATGATCCATTCGAGGAACTTTATCCTTTTGAACAATTGATTTCTTTGTAAGAATATGTATAAAAGTATCTTCTAAAGATGTAATCTCAAATAATTGTTTAATTGTGTCAATATCCATACATTGACTAAAAATAATTTCATCTTCATAGCGGTCATAAACCAAACCTCCAGAAACACAATTTAAATAGCGTACTTTAGGTAAAACATCATAAAACTCTTGTAATTCTGCCGGATTACGACCTGTATTTAAAATAACAATTTTTCCTTTAGAAACTGCATCATCAATTGCTTCTAATGTTCTTTTTGAAATTTTTTTATTTGAATTTAACAAAGTACCATCCATATCAAAGGCTATCAACTTATATTCCATATTTTTCCTCCACTCGTTAACGAATTATAACATAGATATTTTTACAAATATTAAGATTTCTATAATAGAAAAAACTTATTCCTTTACGAATAAGTTTTTACTCACAAAACAAGACAAAATTTCGTCTTATTTTTTCCTTTAATTTTGCAAGAGAACAAGGACGAGAATAATAAAAACCTTGAATATAATCCGGATTCATTTTTAATATGCGATTAAGTTCATCCTTTTTCTCAATTCCCTCGATACAAATTTTCCCTTCAACACCATGAATCATATCAATAATATAAGATAATAATATATTTTCATATTCATTAGTAAGTGCATTTTTCATGAGTTGACGGTCAATTTTAATATAGTCTGGATTTAACTTATAAATATAATGAAAATTAGAATAACCTGTTCCAAAATCATCAATGGCAAGCAGTATACCACGATCTTTTATTTTTTTACAAAACCTAGAAAAATACTCATCACTTTTTACAAAGCCACTTTCCGTAAGTTCAATAACAAGTCGATTTTTTTCTACTTGATATTGATTAATTATGTCAATAATATCATCTAATGCCTGTGATTTTAAAACCTGAACATAAGATAAATTAACATGTACCAAAATATGTGGGCATAAATCTTTTAACTCAACCAATGCTTGCAAAGATTTTTCTAAAACCCATTTGCCAACCGGAATAATAAGATTACTTTCTTCAAGCAAAGGAATAAACTCACCTGGGGAAACAGTTCCAAATTCATCACAATGAAAACGCAACAATGATTCCATACTGTAAAAAACAAGTTTATTGACATCAATAATTGGTTGGAAATAAACTTCAAATCCTTCAAAATTATCTTTAACAGCTTTATGTAATATCTTTGTTAATTCTGTTTTTCTCAATGCAACTTGGTAATCAGCTTCATTATATACATAATAGCGATTTTTGCCTTCTTTCTTAGCCTTATTTAAAGCAAACTCACTCCATTTCATCATTGTATTATAACTGCTAGTTGGATAATCTTCAAAAAGCAAAATACCTGCAGAAATCGTAAAATAGACATTATAGTTAATTGATTCAATAAATTGCGAAATTTCATTTCTAATATTATTAAATAGACAAATCGCTTCTTCTTGTCTACTTTCCAAATCAATAATGATATATTCATCACCAACAACTTTATAAAGATGTTGATGCTTAGCTAGATGTTTTCTTAAACATTTAGCTGTTTCCTTTAAGATATAATCCCCATATTTTAAACCGAATTTTTCATTAATTAGTTTAAAATGATCAATACCTAATCGTAAAATAAACCCTTGGCTATAGTTTTCCTTAAGAGGAAGAATTAGATTTCTAAGAGTATTTTCTCTTAGCAAACCACTAGCATTATCAGCCATTTGTGATTTACCAATTTCATTAACACACCCTATAATATAATTCACATTTCCATCTTCATCACAAATTGCTCGTCCACGACAATTTATCCAAATAGGAAGATTCTTTTGATCTAACCAACGATAATTTAAACTGTGAAATTCTTTTTCTTTCTTTATCAGTTTATTTAAATCTAAGACCAAACCATCATAATCTTTATAAAAAACAAATTGCTTATGAACTTCAATAGGATTAGAAAATTCATAACTTGGTATTTTAAACCTTTTCATAGCATGAGGAGATATAAAATATGTATCATTTTTGATGTCAATCAAATAAAGATAATCATCTATACAAGTATCCAACAAACAAATCATATTTTTATAGTCATTAACATCAAATTTACACATATTAAACTCTCTCCTTATTTTAAGTTCTATAATAAAGAATAACACATTAAAACTTGATAATCTAGTATACCTAGACAAATAGCCAAAAAAGTAAGCAATAAACCACATTATTTTTTATATAACAAGAAACAAGTTATAAAATCTATCAAACATCTAGTTCAAAATCCTCATTACTGTACCATAAACCATCTATAATAAATTGCGTATATATCACTCTAGCTATATAAAAAAGTAGTCAACCAATAAAAGATATTTTACTGGTATGACTACTTTGCATTCTATTTAACAACAATGTTTACAATTTTATTTTTTACTACTATAACTTTGACAATATTTTTATCTTGAGTATGTGCTTGTACATTTTCTTGAGCAAACGCTAATTCTTTAACTGTTTCATCATCAGCATCCTTAGCCACTTCAATTTTAGCTCTTAATTTCCCATTAACTTGAATACCCATTTGTACAGTATCGCTTACTAACATTTTTTCATCATAAGTAGGCCATGCTTCATAAGCAATTGATTGATCATGTCCTAATAATTGCCACATTTCTTCACAAATATGTGGAGCAATACAAGAAAGCATTTTAATAAAGTTATATGCATATTCTTTATAAACAGTCGGTGCTTTATAACATTCATTAATGAAAATCATCATTTGTGAAATAGCAGTATTGAAACCTAATTTTTCAAAATCTTCAGTTACTTTCTTTACTGTTTGATGATATACACGATCTAAGTGATGATCATTTTCATCACTTAATTTATCTTGTTCAATAAATAAACGATAAACACGATCTAACCATTTACGTGAACCATCTAATCCATTTGTAGACCAAGGAAGAGAGGCTTCAAGTGGTCCCATAAACATTTCATATAAACGAAGTGAATCGGCTCCATGACTAGCTACAATATCATCTGGATTAACGACATTTCCTCTTGATTTTGACATTTTTTCATTATTATCACCAAGAATCATTCCTTGATGTACTAAACGTTGCCAAGGTTCTTTACATTTTACAACACCACAGTCATATAAAACTTTATGCCAGAAACGAGAATAAAGTAAATGTAAAACTGCATGTTCTGCTCCACCTACATATAAATCAACAGGTAACCATTTTTCTAATAGTTTTGGATCACAAATTTGTTCACTATTATGTGGATCAATATAACGAATATAATACCAACAAGATCCAGCCCATTGAGGCATGGTATTTGTTTCACGGCGACCCTTTTGTCCATCGATTTCTACTTCTAACCAATCTTCACAGTTAGCTAATGGTGATTCTCCACTAGCATGAGGTTGGAAATTCTTTGTTGCTGGTAATTCTAATGGTAGTTCATCAAGAGGAACTGTTCTCATTGAACCATCTTCCATATGTACAATAGGAATTGGCTCACCCCAATAACGTTGTCTAGAGAATAACCAGTCTCTTAATTTATAAGAAATTTTCTTTTGACCACAGTGATTTTCTTCTAACCAAGCAACCATTTTATCAATAGCTTCTTGTTTTCCTAATCCATTTAGCCATTCTGAATTGATATGAACGCCATCTTCAGTATAAGCAGCTTCTTCAACATTACCACCTTCTAGTACCGGAATAATATCAATACCAAATTTCTTAGCAAATTCCCAGTCACGATCATCATGTGCAGGTACCGCCATAATTGCTCCTGTTCCATAGCTTGCAAGTACATAATCTGAAATCCAAATTGGAATTTTTTTATCATTAACAGGATTAATTGCATAAGCTCCTGTAAAGACTCCTGTTTTATCTTTATTCAATTCTGTTCTTTCAAGATCCGATTTACTTGCACATGCTTTTTTATAAGCTTCTACTGCTTCTTTTTGACTTGCTGTTGTAATTTCTTCAACATAAGGATGTTCTGGAGCCATAACGCAATATGTTGCTCCAAATAATGTATCACATCTTGTTGTAAAGACAGTAAATACTTTATTTGTACCATCAATTTTAAAATCAACATTGGCACCAATTGATTTTCCAATCCAATTACGTTGCATTTGTTTTGTTGCTTCTGGCCAATCTAAATCATCTAAATCAGCTAATAATCTTTCAGCATATTCAGTAATTCTTAATACCCATTGTCTCATTGGTTTACGAATAACCGGATATCCCCCACGTTCACTTTTACCATCAATAACTTCTTCATTCGCTAAAACAGCTTTTAATTCAGGACACCAGTTAACTGGAATTTCATCAATATAGGCTAATCCTTGATCATATAATTTGGTAAAAATCCATTGTGTCCATTTATAGTATTCTGGATCACTTGTTGCAATTTCACGATCCCAATCATAAGAAAAACCTAATGATTTGATTTGTTTTCTAAATACATCAATATTTTTCTTTGTAAATTCAGCAGGATGGTGTCCTGTTTGAATAGCAAATTGTTCTGCTGGTAATCCAAATGAATCAAATCCCATTGGATGTAATACATTATATCCTTGCATTCTTTTCATTCTTGATACAATATCTGTTGCAGTATATCCTTCTGGATGTCCTACATGTAAACCATTTCCTGAAGGATATGGGAACATATCCATACAATAATATTTGGGTTTACTATCATCATAACAGTCAGTTTTAAATATTTTATGTTCATCCCAATATTTTTGCCACTTAGGCTCTATTTTTTTGTGATCAAACGGCATCTTTTATTCCTCCTTAAAATATAAAAAGCCGTCCATCTAAGGACGACTTTAATCGCGTTACCACCTTAGTTCATGATATACTATCATGCACCTCAAAACTTTAACGCAGTTAACGTCATTTACTACTTCTATTTCATAAATGCATCTCCTAGGCGAGTTCACAAGCATCATAATCAGTTTCCACCAACCACTGACTCTCTAAATATCATGTCTTTGCTAATACTCCTAATCACAGATTTTCTAAATCTTTTTTATTATATCATAACCTAATGAATATGCAATATGATTTTTATATATTCAAATCCAACTTTTTTATCTTATCACTTACAAAAACAATACTTAAGCCAATTAAAGAAATTAAACTTGCTATCAACAATACCGTTTTTACAGATAACACATCGAGGAGAATCCCACCACACAAATCCGCAAAAATACCAGCCAATGTCATCGCCATTGTTATTAGGGCTTGTCCCTTTAATTGATCTTCACTTTGGATATTATCTCGTACATAATAGACCGATGCTGGAATAAATAAAGCATACGCAAAAATTTGTACACATTGAGCCACATAAATGATTGCTATATTAGAGGCTAAAAATGTAAGTAAATGTTTAACGAAGAACATGCTTACAGAGATTTTCATTAATGTATTCGTTTTAATCACTTTATTAATTTTATTAAACAAAAACATCATCGGTAGTTCTACTACTGAAGCAATAAATATTGCTTTTGACATATGTGACGCCCCACCACCTAAGTTTTTTATAATTTGAATTAAATAATGATTAATAAAAGTATGATTAAAGAAAATCAAAATAATTCCCACTAAAAAGCAAGTAAAAAACTTATATTTCTTTAAAAAAGTGATTGTTGATTCTTTTAGATGATGATTATGATGATACTCTTGAACTGTCTCAGTATAATGATATTTTTTTAAAATAAGCATTAAAAAAGCAAAATCAATAACATATAACAAAGGTAACAAAGAAACATCATATACACTCAACAAGTAACCTATCATTAATGATGTTAGTGCATAAGAAAGTGAGCCTAAACCTCTAGCGACACCATAAATAATATGAATTTCTTGATATTCAAAAGCCAAAGAATTCATTAAAGACATCATAGCCATGACTATTGCTAACACAAAAATAACACACCCTATCAAAACAATAGCATATTGATTAAATAAAAATAATATGATTGAAAAAATAAGAACAGTTCCCGTTAAATACAATAGCGTTTTCTTTACTTTTGCATTTTGATACTTTTCTATATAATCTATCAATATCGGTTGTAATAAAACAGATAAAACTTGGCTCATTGCTAGAACAATGCCAATCATTGTATTGGAAAGTCCTTGACTTAAAAGATAAACCGAAATATAGCCAACAACAATACAATATCCAGCATAATAGAAAACAGTATTCAAAGCGTATAATAAATTAAATTTCAATTGAAGTTTCTTCATGATATTCACTTATTTCTATCATTCCTGATAGTTTTTTAATGTTTTCCTGTCCTTTTACTAATTGACCTAATTCATATAAGCCAGGATAAGGTCCAAAATCATCATAATAAAAAACCAGATTATGCCATGGTTCAAAATAGGCTAATGTTGTTATCCCACCACTTGCTAGTGGTGTCTTTTGAGTTTTAATTTTTTTTGGCAGATAAGTTATTTTTTCATTATGAGCATAGTTTTCTACTTCTTGATTAAGTGGCAAGAGAGCTATTAAATCTCGTGCTGCTTGACTATGATTCAACTTATAAATAACTATTTTATCTTGATTTTTAATTTGTATATATTCGTTCATTTTATCCCATCCTATTTCCTAATCGATATGCTTCATTATACTTTTCTTGATCAAGATGTTTTTCGCCAACTTTTCCTTTGCATCCTCCAGCTAAAACTACTCCTAAACTTTTCCACTTAAGTTGCTTGTTTAAAAAATGATAGAATGCTAAAGGTTGATCAAAAGCATAACTACTTTTACTACCACAAGTCATTAATAATACTGTTTCTTTAAATGGATATTCGTCACGGGTTGAAATAGCATATAGGCGATCGATAAATGCTTTAACCATTGAAGAAAGGGACCAAAAATAAAGAGGTGAAGCAAAAACTAAAACATCGCATTTTAAAAATAAAGAGTATAAATTTTGCATATCATCTTGAATATGACAATGATGATCTCTTTGACATTGTTGACAATTAATACAACCATGTATATTTTTATTTCCTAATAATACAAGATGCACTTCGTTACCTTTTTCTTTTGCTCCATCTGCGAAGCTTTTAGCCAAATGATAGGTATTTCCATTTTTCATACCACTACCAACAATAACTAATATATTTTTCACTTTAACATCCAACTTTCATATAGTCTTCATCACTTACCGGTTCACACCATTCATTTGAACTATCTTTTGCTGGAACACCTAAACAGATATGTGAAAACCAGCTATCTTTGCTTGCTCCATGCCAATGTTTGATTTCTGGAGGAATATTCACAACATCCCCCTCTTTTAAAGCAATCGCTTCTTTTCCTTCTTCTTGATACCAACCATGACCACCGGTTACAATTAAGATTTGTCCACCTTTATGGTGAATATGCCAAAAATTACGACAACCTGATTCAAATGTGACTTGTGATATATGTAATCCTTCTGTTGTTAATCTTTGTAAATAACTTGTTCCTGTAAAATATTTATTATATTTTACATTTTCATCTCCAATACCTAATATTTCTGCATAACCTAAATTTCTTTTCATTATAATATCTCTCCTTGACTTTCGATCACTTGCTTATACCAATCAAATGATTTCTTTTTCATTCTCTTTAAAGTTCCATTTCCGTTATTATCTTTATCTACATAAATCAAACCATAACGTTTTTTCATTTCTCCTGTTCCTGCTGAAACAAGATCAATAATTCCCCAAGGGGTATAACCCATTACTTCAACCCCATCAATTTCAATAGCGTCTTTCATTGCTTGAATATGTGCTTTTAAATATTCGATACGATAATCATCTTGAATTTGTTGATTACTTATCTCATCAACCGCACCCAAGCCATTTTCAACAATAAATAAAGGAAGTTGATAATGATCATAAAGCCAATTTAGATCATAACGTAACCCCAACGGATCAATTTGCCATCCCCAATCACTTGCTTGAACATATTCATTTTTCACTTTGTCTGTATGTTCATTGTAATCAAAGTTAGGTGCATTATGATGGGCCTTATTAACAAATGTAAAGTAATAGCTAAAACCAATATAATCTACGGTTCCTTGTTGTAGGATTTTAAAATCTTCGTCTGTTCTATCTAAAACAAATCCTTTTCTTTCAATATACTTTTCCATATATCTAGGATATTGACCTCGGCAATGAACGTCTAAATACCATCCATTTCTAATCTGCATAGCTTTAGTAGCTGACAGCATATCTTCAGGATTGCAACTATAAGGATAAACAGGAACAACGCCTAACATGCATCCAATTTGAAATTCAGGGTTAATTTGATGCCCTATTTGTACCACTAAAGCTGATGCAACAAGTTCATAATGCGTAGCTTGAATTGCAATTTCTTCACGATTTTCTCCTTCTTTAAAAATAATTCCTGAATTTGTAAAAACAGAAAAATCTCTTTGATAATGAACTTGATTATTAATTTCATTAAACGTCATCCAATATTTCACTTTATCTTTATATCTTTTGAAGCATACTGTTGCGTAATTTTTAAAAAATGTAATTAACTTACGATTACGCCAACCACCATATTTTTTTACTAAATGATAAGGCATTTCAAAATGACTTAATGTAATAACTGGTTCTATTCCATTCTTTAGTAATTCATCAAATAGATCATCATAAAACTGTAACCCAGCTTCATTAGGTTCTAATTCATCCCCTAAAGGAAAAATACGAGTCCACGCAATTGATGTTCTAAAACACTTTAAACCAAGTTCCTTAAACATAACTACATCCTCTTTATAATGATGATAAAAATCGATTGCTTCATGATTAGGATAATTTTCTCCATCTAAAATACCATCCGTAATTTTTCTTTCTACGCCATGTTTTCCAGCAGTCATCACATCAGCAATACTTATTCCTTTACCACCTTCATTCTAACCACCTTCAATTTGATGAGCGGCTACAGCACCACCCCATAAAAAATCTTTTGATATCGTCATATCTATCCCTCCTCAACTGTTATTTTAATCATTATGTTTAAAATAACAAATACTTATATTAAATGTGTTCCCATGCCTTTTATCTATATATAAAATATGATAAACTCATGTTGAGGTGATGAATATGGAATTAAGAGTCTTGCGTTATTTTTTAACAGTTATCGAGGAACAAAGTATCACTCATGCTGCCAATAAACTGCACTTAACCCAACCTACTTTATCAAGACAAATAAAAGAATTAGAAGATGAATTGGGTAAGCAACTATTCATTAGAGGAAATCGACAAATCACACTTACTGATGATGGTTATCTTTTAAAAAAAAGAGCCGAAGAATTAGTTGAACTTGCTGACAAAACCTTAAAAGAAATGACAATGAATGATCAAAACTTAAGTGGCGAAATCGTGATAGGTAGTGGTGAAACAATATGTATAGAACCTATTTTCAAATGTATTAGAGAACTTCAAAAGCAATACCCTCATATTCAATTTCATATTATTAGTGGTACGAAAGATGATTTACAAGACCTCCTTGACCAAGGTCTCGTAGATTTTAGTATTATCATTGATAATGTTGATAAGGCAAAGTATCATTATCATACCTTGCCATCTTATGACCAGTTTTGTATTCTTACTAGATATGATGATTCTCTTGCTTTAAAAGATATGATTAAAGAAGATGATTTAAAAGATCTTCCTCTTATCGTTTCTAAGCAAGCTTTAAAAGATCATTATTTACCCCACTATATTCAAGATTCACAAATTGTTTCTACTTATAATTTATCTTTTAATGCATCTTTAATGGTAAAACAAAAAATGGGATATGCTTTAGTCTTAAAACATTTAAATTATCATCCAGAACTCACAACAATTCCACTACAAAATAGTGAAAAATTGAAATGGCACATTATATGGAAAAGACAAGCTATTCTAAAACCTGTTCAAAAGATTTTTATTGATTATTTAATGAAATATATAAATTAAACTATTTTCCTTTTAACCCATCAATAATATTCATCTTTTTAATTTTGAGCGCTGGAATGGTACTACTTATAAAAGTTAATAAAAATGCTACAGCATATACAATAATCAGACTTTTCTTATCTAATACAAGTAAGTGTAATGATTGTCCTAAAGAATGACTAATCATTTCATTTAAACTTTCACTTGTTATTTGTAAAAATAAATAAGCATTTATAAAAGCTACATTCATAATAATCAAGCCTTGAAAATAGACTAATAGCATAACTTGTAGCAATGAGGCTCCCAAACTACGTAAAATAGAAAAATAATGTTCCTTTTTGATGACAATAAGATATAAAATCTCACCAATTAAAAAACAGCAAGAAACAATAGCCAACAAACTAAAGCATAATAAAATAAGCTCTAATTTATTTATTTGTTGATCAATTGTACGGGTTATTTGCTGATTAGTTTTTTTAAAATTTAACTCATTATATTCTTTTACTAATTGATGAATATCTTTATCTTGATTAATAAATACTAAAGCAATATTTCCCCTCCTCAACTGAAATAATTCATTAATATGATCCATATTAGCCATTTCTTTAAAATAAAGAGTATCAAGTAATGTATTTTCTTGACTCACACCTACTATTTTAACTTTTATACTTTTTATTTGATTATAATATTGATAATGTATATAGATTTCTTTATTTAATAAGTTTTGATGAGCAAGACGCTTTAAATGCTGGTATGTTGACTGGCTTAAAACAATTTCCTTATTATTACGATATAATCGTCCTTTTTTTAGCATATTGGACGTTATTTTTTGTGTGCAATCCCCGATGTAGATTGTTTTTTGTTCTTGATATTGAGATAACATAGAAACACCTAGCATTTCTACTTGACTGTTTTCTAGATAGCGTTGCGTTATGGTATGTGTTTGTAATTTTTTTAAATCATCTATCGAAAAAAAATCATTATTCTTTTTGGTAACTTTGATTTGAGTCGTTGGAATAAGTTGATTAATTTGTTTTTTTAATTGCATGCGGGTACTAGAACTTAAAGTAAAGGTTGCTAATATACAAATCAAAGATAACGAAACTAAAAAAGTCATCATGGTATTTAAACGAAATGATGACTTGAAATATTGATAAATCAAGTGAATATAACTCTTTTTTCTTAGTTTTTCATGAGTCAATTGATATAAATGTAATTCTTTTTTATCTAATGTTTTGAATTTTCCATGTTCTAACTTTAATAAAACATCATGATACTGATAGGCTAAATATTGATCATGAGTAATAACGATAACCAATGCTTGTTTAGATAAGTCGTATAACATTTTAAAAATCATTTTACTGTTATTTAAATCTAAAGATCCTGTTGGTTCATCACATAAAATAATAGGACTTTGACTTAACATGGATCTTGCCAGCGCAATCCGTTGTTTTTGTCCTCCAGATACTTTAGAGAGATATCTTTTCTTTAAATCATTTAGTCCTAAATCATCTATAAGGTGTTTTTCTTTTTTTAAAGAAAGACATTTTTTTAAATATCTAACAATTTGATAATTATCTTTAACTGTCATATTTTCAATCAAATTATAATTTTGAAATAAAAAACTGATATATTTTCTTCGATAATGTTTGCATTTTTGTATATCTTGATGATTTATTAAAACTTCTCCTTGATACTTATCATCCAATCCTCCTAATATATGTAACAATGTAGACTTTCCACAACCACTTTCACCTAAAATAACATACATCCCTTTACTAGAAAAAGTATAGTTTAAATCATCTATAATGATATCATCATATTCTTTATATAAATGTCTAATTTCAAGCATTTTATTCCTCCTTTAACAGTTGAACAACATCTATTCTTTTTAATTGTATAATTCCAAGCAAATAGACAACAAATCCTATAAATATATATGTAATAAAGCAAAGAATGTATAAATCATATTGATTGTAAAATAATGTTGGTAAGACAAATAATTGATTGATGTTAAAAATACGAGATGAAAATTTGAATATTTGTCCAATATTATAAGCAAGTACCATCATGGTACTACTAAAAATACCATTTATGATTATCAGCCCACTTATTTCTTTAAATAATAATTGGTACATTTCTCGTGTTGTTAAACCATTGGCTAAAAGCATGGCATATTCTTTTTGTTGTTCAAATAAAATGGTTAATACAATGAATAAAATCAAAATGATTGAAATTATGATACTGATTGTGATAAATATTCTTGCTACAAATCGAAATAACTTTAACATTTCCTGATAACTTTTATATTCTTCTAAAGCCAGACAAATTCCTTGATAATGTTGTGGTAATTTCTGAATATACTTTTTAACACTTTGTTGAGGATAAAAATAACATTGATAATCATTAAGTAACTGTTTTTTTAACAAAGCTGGCATATGCATTGGGGTATAATAAATCATTGGTGTTTTCAAATGGTCATCAATAATATCCTTTACAATCCATTGATATTTCTTGTTGTTATAGCAATAAATGAGTTGAGAGCCTTTTTTGAAACCTTTTTTAGCTGCAAAACGATTGATAATGATTTGGTTTCTTTTTAAATTTTGTATCGGTTCACTTTGAAATGACGGTAATTTGTCAATATTTCCTGCTTCTAATGATAATAAAGATAAAAAATGATACTTTTTTCTTTCTTGTTGAGAAATTTTTTCATGATCTTCTTTTGTAATAATAACAAGATTATGATTAACTGTTTCTAGATACTGATTTCGATAGTATAATTGCATTCCATGTAATCCTGTTATCATATAAGTAATCGCAACAATCATAAAAATTTGTGATAATAGAATCATTAAAATCTTTTTCTTTTGATATTTTAAAAATTGTATTAAATAATATAACATCGACTTGATATTTTTAGTATTTGGATAATAAAAGCCATATTTTTGTTTGAAAAAGATGTATTGTGATTGAAGGTGATTAAAATCAATAATTTTATCAGTATAACGATATAATAAATTTTGATCATGGCTTACCATAACAATTAAATGTCGCTGACTATATTTTTTTAAAAATTGAAAAATAAGAATTTTATTTTCTTTGTTTAATGATGCGGTAGGCTCATCTAAAAAAATGATAGGAGAATGGCATAAAATAGCTCGAATAAAAGCTATACGTTGTTTTTGTCCACCTGATAAATCTCGTACATTCTTATATTTGACATCATTTAATTCAAAGTAAGTTAATAACTTTTCAACTTCTTTTTCATTATAATCAATCCCCTTTATCCAACAATAAACCAAACAATTATGATAAACATCCATATATTCAAATAATCGATAATTTTGATAAACAAAAGAAATATAATCTTTACGATATTGACCTAAATCATCAAATTCTTTTAAATTTTTTCCATCAATAAATATATCTCCTAAATATTTTTGATCTAAACCACTTAAAATATTGAGCAAAGAAGATTTACCACAACCACTTTCTCCAACAATCCCAATTAACCCTGTCTCTGGAAACTTAATAGTCAAATCTTCAAATAAAAACTGCTCATCAAATTTCTTTGTTAAATGTTTTATTTCTAACACCATATCATCCCTCCTCATGTTATAATATGCTTGGTGATAAAATGAATAAATTTAAATATAGTAATGATAATAAAAGATATTATACATACAATTATTTTTTAAAATCTCGTTATCATAAAAAGATTGCCAAGGTATCTTTAAATGCAGGTTTTACATGTCCTAACAGAGATGGTTCTAAAGGATACGGGGGTTGCATCTTTTGTAGTAGCAGTGGATCAGGAGATTATGCCGGTCATATTCAAGATGACTTATTAACACAATTTAATGATGTTTCATCTATGATGTCACAAAAATGGCCGGGATGTGAGTTTATTGCTTATTTTCAAGCAAACACCAATACGTATGGTCCTTTAGATAAAATAAAAAAGGCTATTGAGCCTTTTTTAGACATGGAAAATGTTAAAGAAATTGCAATTGCAACAAGACCAGATTGCCTATCTAAAGATATTGTTGAATATCTTGCTTCTTTAAAAAAGTATAAAGATATTTATATTGAGCTTGGCTTACAAACAATTCATGACCAAACTGGTCAATTCATCAACCGACAACATACTTATCAAGAATTTTTAGATGGACTTCAACTTTTAAGACATTATAATTTAGAAGTATGTGTTCATATTATTAATGGTCTTCCTTATGAAACAAAAGAAATGATGCTTGAAACCGCAAAGGTTGTTGGACAACTTGATATTCAAGCATTAAAAATACATATGCTATATATTGTAGAAAACACAAAGCTTGCTTCTATTTATAAAGAAAATAAATTCAAAATATTATCCAGAGAAGAATACATAGATTTAGTAGTTGAACAACTTCGATATATAAGAGAAGACATTATCATTGAAAGATTGACTGGTGATGGCAAATTGGATGATCTTATCGCTCCAATGTGGTCTATAAAAAAAGTAACTATCTTAAATGATATTGATAAAAAGATGAAAGAATTAGATTGTTATCAAGGGGATTTATATGTAAAAAATCACTAATCTGACGATTAGTGATTTTTATTATGTTATTCTTCTGTTTCAATTAAACCATAGTCACCATCACGACGACGATATACAATACTAATAGAATTCGATTCTGTATCACGATATACGAAGAATGAGTGACCAATTAATTCCATTTGCATAATAGCTTCTTCCATATCCATTGGTTTTGGATTGATTGTTTTCGTTTTAACTAAAACATCTTCTTCCTCTTCTTCTAGTGGTTCAATAGAAGCCATATTAAATGCAAGTTTATTATCTTTTGATTTTCTATTTAATCTTGTCTTGTATTTTCTAATTTGCCCTTCTAATTTGTCAATTACAGCATCGATTGCATTATATAAATCTTCATCAACAACCTCTGCTCTTAAAAGTACGTACTCAGTAGGAATTGTAACTTCAATTTTTTGTCCATAAGGATAAGTTCTGACTAATACTTTTGCTTCAACGTTATCACTTACAATGAAGTATTTATCTAATTTAGATAACTTATCTGCCACCCTCTTTTCAATTGCTTCAGTGATTTCTACGTTTTTTCCTCTTACTGAAATTTTCATAAGAATTCCTCCTTTTCTATAAGTATATTATACAATAAATCTATCTAAAATCATACTGTAAACCCTTAATTTTTACTTCGAATAAGCGTTAAAAGAAAAAAAACTTGATATAACCAAGTTTTTTTATCCTAAATATTTTTTTAATATTTCTACCTTATCTAATTTTTCCCAAGGTAAATTTAAATCACCTCGTCCAAAGTGTCCATATGTTGCCGTATTACTATAAATAGGTGCCTTTAAATTTAAAGTATTAATAATACCTCCAGGTGTTAAATCAAATTCATTTTTAATAGCTGATAGAATAACAGCATGACTTACTTTTTCTGTTTCAAATGTATCAATGAAAACAGAAGTTGGTTCTTTTACACCAATAGCATAAGATAATTGAATTTCAATTTTATCACACATTCCTGCAGCAACAATATTTTTAGCAATATATCTTGCCATATAAGCTGCTGAACGGTCTACTTTTGATGGATCTTTACCAGAGAAAGCACCTCCACCATGGCGTGCATATCCTCCATATGTATCAACAATAATCTTTCTTCCTGTTAATCCTGTATCACCATGAGGTCCACCAATGACAAAACGACCTGTTGGATTAATAAGTACCTTATAATCTGTATTTAAGTAATATTTTTCTACAACAGCATCCATAATTTCTTCTTTAATATATTTTTTAAATGCAACTTCATCAAAATCCGGGTCATGTTGAATTGACATAAGAATTGTATCAATACGTGGTTGTGGATTTGTATAATCAATAGTTACTTGTGCTTTCATATCAGGACGTGCCCATTTGAATTCTCCAGAATGTCTTTTTTCAGTAGCATAGCGTACTAAGTGATGAGCAATAGAAATAGCTAAAGGCATATATCCTTCTGTTTCTTTAGAAGCAAAACCAAACATAATTCCTTGATCCCCTGCTCCCCCAACTTCTTCATTTGTTCCTAAAGCAATATCACTTGATTGGGTATCTAAAACAACATTAATTTGACATGTATGATAATCCATTCCTTTATCTTCACTGTCATAACCTATTTTCTTTAAAACATCCCTTGCTACATTTTCATAATCAACCTTAGCAGATGTCGTGATTTCTCCACCAATGACAATTAAATTTGTTGTAGCAAAACATTCACAGGCAACGCGTGAATGAGGATCTTGCTTTAAACATTCATCTAGAATTGCATCACTTATTTGATCACATACTTTATCTGGATGCCCTTCTGATACTGATTCTGATGTAAATAATACTCTTTCTTTCATTTCTTCCTCCATCATTATAAATAAAAAAGCTTCCTAAAGAGAAAGCAGTTAGGAAGCTTTCTCTTATTGTTCAAGATAAACTTGCTAAGTAAGGCACCTTCTAAACAATAGGGTTGCCACCACATCATCGATCTTCATCTCGTGGTTCTTAATAAGAGTCTTTTTTATTGATAATCTTCTTTTTTTAAACTTGTTATTTTTTCAATAAGCTCATCATTTAAACCAATGTCTTGTAAAATATGAGCTATCTTAATTTGATTTTGTTTCCTTTCATCCATAAATCATCACCTATAAATATCTTTTACTTATAAGCTATAAAATATATCAAAAATTCAACAAAAACATAATATTACAAAATAAGATTAAATGCAAGAGAAATAACCACTAACATTATAGCATGATTATCAATACATTTAATCTTATTATTGTATCAATTTTATTCCTTATTATAATAAATCATTATGAGCTACATTTTGTACTTCTAAAACACCTGGAACTTCTTCCATTAAAATTTGTTCCACCCCATCTTTTAATGTGTCATCCAACATAGTACAGCCTGCACATGCACCTAACATTTTTACAAAAACAATTCCATCTTTGAAATCTACATATTCAATATCTCCCCCATCTCTTTGAAGATAAGGTCTTAATTTTTCAATGACTTTCTTAATTTCTTCTACAGTTTTATCCATTTTTTCTTACTCCTTAATTCTTTATACTATTATACTTTAATTCAATTTATAACTTTTTACAATTATTTTGTTTTATTATCTCCTAAAATTATTTTTTTAGCCTTATTCCTATTATAAATTGAATGAAAATATTTTTCATTAACCAATTTAATATGCCTATATTTTGTGTTATAATGACCTCGCAAGGAGTGAGGTCAATGGCAAAAAACATAAAATGTGGTGATATCATAGATGTAAAAATAACTGGTATTCAACCATATGGAGCATTTGCATTATTACCAGATAATTCTACTGGTTTAATTCATATATCAGAGATATCTGATAAATTTGTTAGAAATATTGATAGTTACGTTCATGTTGGGGAATCAGTCAAAGTGAAAATTATCGATTTTGATAATGCAACAAACCATGCTAAATTGAGTTTAAAAGCAATTGATCATCGTTATCGTAGACGTGATAAACGTATCTACTATAAAAATCCACGCAAATTAATCACAGAAACGCCTAAAGGATTTTCGCCTTTAGAGCAAGCAATGGACAAGTGGCTTAAACAAGGTGTAATGGAGGAAAATTAAATGATTACCTTAGATTTATCAAAAGCAAAACTAACTGAAGATTTAGAATCATACAAAGATAAAGTTGCTGAAATTCATGATATGATTCAAAACAAAACTGGTGCAGGTAATGACTTTTTAGGATGGGTAGAATTACCTGAAAACCATGATAAAGCTGAAGTTGAATTAATTAAAGAAACTGCAGCTAAATTAAGAGAAAAAGTAGATGTATTATTAGTTTGCGGTATTGGAGGATCTTATTTAGGAGCACGTGCTGCAATTGAAGCAATCAACGGTCTATATTCAGATGACAAAGTTGAAATTATTTATGTTGGAAATACTTTTTCATCAAATTATATCAAACAAGTAGCAAAATATGTTGAAGACAAAGATTTTGCAATTAATGTTATTTCTAAATCAGGAACAACTACTGAAACTTCTATTTCTTTTAGAATTTTTAAAGAAATGTGTGAAAAGAAATATGGTAAAGAAGGTGCACGTGAAAGAATCGTTGCAACAACAGATAAAGAAAAAGGTGCTCTTAAAAAATTAGCAACTGATGAAGGATATGTTACTTTTGTTGTACCTGATGATGTTGGTGGACGTTATTCTGTTTTAACAGCAGTAGGATTATTCCCAATCGCCATGGCTGGAATCGACATTGACCAAATGTTAAAAGGTGCTAAAGATGCGATGGTTAAATATAATGATGCAAACATCGAAACAAATGATGCTTATCGTTATGGAGTAGCAAGACAAATTTTAAACAAAGCTGGTTATCCTGCTGAAATGTTTGTAACTTATGAATTACAATTAAATAATGTAGCTGAATGGTGGAAACAATTATATGGGGAATCAGAAGGAAAAGAAAATAAAGGTATTTTACCTCATAGTGCTGTATTCTCTACAGATTTACATTCATTAGGACAATTCATTCAAGAAGGATCAAAAGTATTATATGAAACAATTTTCCAAGTTAAAGAACCAAACGGAGATATTGTTATTCCAAGCGATCCAGATGATTTAGATGGTTTAAATTATCTTGCTGGTAAATCAGTTGATTATGTTAATAAAAAAGCATGTGAAGGAACTATTGATGCTCATGTTAATACTGGAAATGTTCCTAATATTCTTATCACTTTAGATAAAATGGATGCATATGGATTTGGTTATATGGTTTATTTCTTCGAAATGTCATGTGCTATGTCTGTATACTTATTAGGAGTGAACCCTTTCAATCAACCAGGTGTTGAAGTTTATAAAAAGAATATGTTCAAATTACTTGGTAAACCAGGATATTAATACGGACAAAAACATAAATGGATGAAATATTCAAAATTTCATCCATTTTTTTATTGACTTCAAAAGAATGAGATGATATTATAAATGGGCACTGGTCAAG
>NZ_QRQB01000026.1:0-33113 GCF_003475785.1 Coprobacillus sp. AF33-1AC
ACTATTTTTGTTTAAAACTAAAATATCAGATTATTTTAAATACTCTTAAGTAATACCACTTCGGTGGTATTTCTTTATATCACAATATCTTGAAGTTCAAAGTATATTATGATATATTGGCATAGGTGATGAAAATGAAAAATAGAAGTTCTATGATAATAAAGGTAATTGCGATTATTGCATCCATTTATGGAATGATAAGATCCTTTGATAGTTTGATGTTTTTTACATATTTTACTAATTTATCTAACATCTTTATTGATGTCATGTTGGTTATCTTTTTAATTTATGATATTCAAGGGGTAAAATATAGACCTCAGGGAATGCACATTATAAAGTTTATGGCTACAATATCTATTACATTAACTTTTTTAGTTTATATGTTTTTATTGGCGCCTACAAATTCTCATGGATTTATGGGAGCATATTTGCATAATGGGGCTGGAAGTTTATGTGTACACTTCATTACACCAGTACTGTCGATTATTGATTTTATTATGTATAGTTATGATTATGACGCTAAGGAAAAGCATGTATTTTATGCAGTGGTTCCACCACTTATTTATGTGGGCTATGTGATTGTTTTAGGACAATGCTTTTATATGAGATGGGATCAAACAATGTTAGCTCCTTATAATTTTTTAAATTATGGAGCTAAGACGGGATGGTTTGGTTTTGATTTAAGTTTGTTAGGACATACGACTTTAGGAATTGGAACTTTTTATATGATTATTATTTTATTAGTGATCTTTATTGGTTTAGGAAGTTTATTTTTAAAGATAAGACGTAAAAATACTATTTTATATTGATAAAATAGTATTTTTTTGTTGATAAAAGGGGAGTATTGTTTTCAATTGTGGACATAAATGGTATAATATAACCTGTAAAATTAGGGGGATTGTATGAATTCAATAATCATATTATGCTACATTTATTGCTTTATTATTGGAACATGTGTAGCAAGCTTTATGAATGTCATCGTCGATCGCGTACCCCGTCATGAAGACTTCGTTCATGGAAGAAGTCATTGTGAATCATGTGGACATACGTTGAAATGGTATGATTTAATACCCATTTTAAGTTATGTTTTATTAAGAGGTAAGTGTAGGTATTGTAAGGCAAAGATACCGATGAGAGGGTTCTTTGTTGAGTTATTTGGTGGATTGGTAAGTGTTTTTTGTTTTTATAGATATCAGTTTTCTATAGAAACAGTATTATTATTTGTTGTGAGTATGATTTTACTTGCGATTACATTAATTGATCATGATACAATGATCATTCCTGATGGATTAAATATAGTGTTGTTTATTGTTTGTTTTGTTTTATGTATTGTAAGAAATTTAACTGTATTTGATGCAGTATTAGGAATGCTATGTATTGCCGTACCTATGTTTATATTAATTTTACTCATTCCTGATTGTTTTGGTGGTGGAGATGTAAAGTTAATGTTTGCTTCTGGGATTGCGTTAGGGATGAAATATAGTTTACTTGCTGCCTTTATTGGTATTTTAGTAGCAGGTATCTATTGTATTTATTTAATTCTAACAAAGAAAGTAAGTAAAAAAGCTCATATTGCTTTTGGACCTTATTTATCGTTAGGAATTTTTATAGCGTTAGTGTATGGACCAGAGATTGTTTCTTGGTATATCAATTTATTAATGTAAAGGAGTAGAACAATGGCAACTTTTAAATATGTTTCTAAAGATATGAGTTCTAAAAAAGTAAAAGGAACATTAGAAGCTGAAGATGAACAAGAATTAATAAGAAAACTAAAAGATCAAGGCTTATTTTTAATTGATTGCCAAGATATCACTAAACAAAGCATCAATAAATATAAGTTAAAATATAATGAATTAGCAGAGTTTTCAAGAGAAGTAGGAACAATGCTAGGATCAGGTTTATCTTTAATTCGTACTTTTTCTATTATGTGTCGAAGAGAAGATAATCCTAAAATAAAAAAGATTTATGAAAATATTTATGTAAAACTACAACAAGGTTTTACTCTTTCAGCAGCGATGGAAACACAAGGAGTGGCGTTTCCACCGCTAATGATACAAATGTTTAGAGCTGGTGAAGCTAGTGGGCAAATGGATAAAACAGCTTTAATTATGTCTAATCAATATACAAAAGATCATCGTATTAGAGGAAAGACAAAGTCTGCAATGATGTATCCTATTATTTTAATTGTTGTAACAATAGCAGTATTGCTTATTGTTTATTTAGGTGTTTTACCATCATTCTTTGATATCTTTGTTAATGTAGATTTACCTTTAATTACGAAAATTAACATTGGTATTAGTAAGTTTCTACAAGGATATTGGTATCTTGTGATACTGGGATTTATTCTTCTAGTAGCGTTATTTTTGGCTTTATTAAGAGTACCTAAAATACGTTTAGAAGTAGATAAAATGAAAGTTCATATTCCTAAGTTTGGCAACCTAATGGTAACGATTTATACAAGTCGTTTTGCTAGAACTTTATGTTCTTTATATACAAGTGGGATGTCTATTGTTAATGCATTAAATATTGCTAAGTCAACAATAGGTAATACTTATATTGAATCACAATTTGATGAAGTGATTAAAAAGATTAGAAATGGTGAATCACTGTCTCAATCATTAAAAGATGTTGATGGCTTTGATATCAAACTTAATAGTAGTATTTATGTAGGTGAAGAAAGTGGGCGCTTAGAAACCATGCTTACGAGTCTTGCTGATGATTTTGACTTTGATGCAGAACAAGCTAGTGAAAGAATGGTCACTTTAATTCAACCAATTATGATTATTATCTTAGCTGTTGTGATTTGTTTAATCATTATTTCAGTATTATTACCAATCTATACATTGTATAACAATGTTGGAAATATGTAGGAGGCATTATGGAAACAGTTATCTTTTTATCAACCAGTGGGTTACAAGTAATACAAGGTGAAGTAAAACACAATAACATTAAGGTTCATTATTTCCAAGATTATCAATTCAAAGAAGGAACAATGTTAGATGGTGTTATCATGGACGACCGTCCAATAAAAGAAGCATTAGAACATGTAAAAGAGCATTATATAGATAAAACAAGATTAGTTATTGATAGTGGACAAATTTTAGTTAAATGCCAACAAATGCCTAAAGTATCAGCAAGGGAAATGCAAAAATTAGTTAAAGATGAATTTGTTGATGTTGTTGGACAACATGAAGATTTAATTTATCATTATACTGTTATCGCAGATTCTATTGAAGGCAAAGAAGGTCAATTAGTTTTATGTGCAGCCTTAGAAAGATCATTCATTGAACCTTATATTCAATTATTCAAAGAAGAAAATATAGAATTAGAAACCATTGATATTCTTACTAATTCAATTATCAAACTTACAGCATCGATGCCATTATTAAGTAATCAATCTTATATTTTATCTATGATCAATGGTCAAGATGTTAACCATTATATGTTTATTAAAGGACAATATGTCATTACCAATAGATGTCGTATCTTCTCTGATCGAGGAAGTGTTGCCTTTATTACAGAAGTATCTAATAGTTTAACAAAACTATTACAATTTGCTAGAAGTAACTATAAAGACGATAATATTACTCATATATACTTTGCAGGATTAGATAAATTTGAAGAAGACCTATTGTTTTCAACAATTAGTTCAAATTTATCAATGAAAACAACACGTTTTGAATGTCCTAACTGCACATCGGATTCAAATAATGATTTTCTAGCTCATAAATTCTTAGCAGTTGGAAGTTTATGGAGGAGATAAGAGATGAAAGGTAAAAATAGAGGAAGAGATATCGATTTTTTAAGTGTTTATTACGCTAAAGAATCAACAAATACAATTAACTTTGAAAAAATAAAACCATGGATACTACCTATTGTTTTAGTTGTTTTATTTGCAGGAAGTACGGGTTACTTTGCATTAAACAATCATTCAATGCAAAAAGATGTAGATAGTTTAAATGATAAACTACAAGCATTGATTGTCCAAAATGCTAAACAAACAGATACTGAAAAAGAAACTACGCTTGCTAATCTACAAAAAGAATTAAAAACAAGCCAAGCTATTTCTGATAATTTAAGTAGTTATCCTCAAATTACAAAACAAATGCTAGATCAAATACAATCAGTAAGTAAAGATTTTACAATTAAATCAGTATCCTTTACTCAAGAAAATGGAAATATCGTTTTATCAGTAGAATCTAATCGTGTAGACGGTTGTCAAAATGCTGTAAGACAACTAAAAGAAACAGGTCTTTTTGATGATGTAAACTACACAGGATATAGTCAAAGTGGTGGCGTAAGTGAACAAACTCAAAATGTGACTGATCCTATAACAGGCGAAGTGACAACCCAAACAACAACGACCCAAACACCTATTGTTTATTCATCAACAATTACTTGTGTATTACAAGGAGGAAAGACAAATGGACAAAATTAAAAAATCAATTCAAAGTCTTTCTAAAAGAGAAAAGATCTTAATCTATATCATGATTATTTTAATTATTATTTGTATTGGCTGGTTTTTATTACTACAACCACAACTTACAAAACATCAAGAATTATCTTCTCAAAAACAATTACTAGAAACTCAAATACAAGCCAATAGTATAGTTCCTAGTAGTAGTGATTTAACATCACAAATTAATAGTGTAACCAAAGAAATCGAAACATCAAAACAAGGGTTATATGAAGTCTTAGGAAAAGAAGATTTAGATAAACTTGTAACTGGTTTAGCGCAACAATACAAACTTGTGCCTAAAGATTTAACTATAGGTGATATTACAAAAACAAAATTAACTAAATATTCTAAAAACAGTAACTCAACAACTGTATATACATCTGCAATTCAACAAACATGTACAGGGACTCTTGATCAATTAAATAGTTTATTAGATGATGTACGTGCTAACGAAAGTATGCAAGTGACATCTACATCCTTTGAACAAGGTACAGGTACATATGAATTTCATATTTCTTATACAGTGTATATGATTGAAAAATAAAAGGGGTGAAGACAATGAATAATAAAAAGGGTTCAACAATTGTATGGGCAGTAACCTTAATTATGCTTTTAATGGTCATTGTCGGAGCCTCTTTATCTTTAGCTTATGTTCACTACAATCAATCAATTAAAAATCACAATCAAACTCAAGCTGAATTAATAGCTAATTCAGCTATTAAATCATTAGCTTCTGTTATTGAAAAAGGTGATCAAAATGATCAAATTATCCCTTCGGAGGTAAACGGAGTAACAAATATCTACAAGATGGAACTTGATCAACCATTTGGAACAATTAGTGATATTAAAGTAACAAGAAAGAAAAAGAACCTTGTTATCGCAACACTTAAAGCCACATATAGTGAACAAAGTTATACTGTATATGCTTATATTACTCAGTCAAAAGGTGTTTGGAAAGCTATCCAATATGATACGAATGGTAATCGTAGCATTAAAGTAAGTGATTCTACAGGTGGAAATACTGATGATAACACAGGAGGTAACACTGGTGGAGATAGTGGAAGCACTTCAGTAACAGCTGATACTGTCGAAAAGATGAAAACAAAATTTGATAATTTCATTAATGCTTTTTACAAAATATGTAACCAAAACCAAACTAGTTTTACTCAGTGGATTAATCAAGAGTGTGTAAAACAAAATGTTCCAATTTATACTAGCAATGTCTATTTTGATGTGAATAATCCATATAATGATCAATATAATGATATTTACTCAAAATTATATAATTCATCTGAGACTGAGAAATTAGATGATTCGATTGTTCAAAAAGCAAAGAAAATCAATCCTTCAATTTCTGATACTATATATTTACATTTTCTTATTATTAAAAATACAAATGGTGAGTATTGTATTTTAGGTAATGATAATTCGCAAAGCAATCAAAAAGATAATTTTTCAATTATATTTTACAACGACAAAATATATGTGAGAAAAAATAACAATACAGGTTATTTATGGCAAATACAAGAAGGAAAAACTAATCTAAATAATTTAATTAATACAGTGGATTGGAAAGAACTAGAATAGGGGGAAAGTATATGAAAAACAATAAAGGTATGACACTTATTGAAACAATTATCGCTCTTCTTATTCTAAGTACGGCTTCTATTATTATGGTGACTGGATTTGTTACAGCTTTTAGGGTATTCAGTGATTCTGAACAATATAAAAACAATACTAATAATGAAGAAACAGCATTAATTAATGAATCACAAAAAGATACGAATATTGATGTTAATCCTATAGATGCTACATATTCGATTACTTTACAACAAGGTCAAAGTCCGATTACAGTTGATGGAATTTACAAAAAAGCAAAAAGTAAAACTGATAGTGGAGTGACATTATCTTCGTTTGAAATAGATAATAGTGATGATACTCAAAAAGCTAGAAATGTTTATAAAAATTATTGTGATATGATGACTCAAATTCATAATTATTTAAAAGAAAAAGTAAAGGCAACTTCGCAAATGAATAGTTCAGATGTAAAAAAATATATAAACAAGTGGCTAAAAGAAGAAAAAAATATTAATGTAGAAGTAAATGATATTATTACAAATTTACCTAAATTGTATTCATTGGTGTATCCTAATATAAAAATTAATGCACTAGGTGATGAAATAGCATCAATTAATCCTCAATTTGATAAAAATAAGTACACTTATGTAACTCCTTGTTTATTTATGAATAAAAATACTGATTACTATGATTTTTTCGATGGTGAAAAATATAAAGATGTTTTCATATTACTTGGTGATAAAGCAAAAGAGGGAGATCGACCAAATAAAATTTATGCACTTTATGATAATAATTCTTCAAATGAAGATGTAGATGTATGGTGGGTTCCTAAAAATGGAGTAAATACATCTGAAATTACTGGTACATATTCAGAATTTTATAATAAGATAAAGAATGATTCTTCTTGGCATAGAATTGAAACAACAAAAAGATAAAAGGAGGTGACTAAGAAATGAAGAAAATAAATAATAAAGGGATGACATTAGTTGAAATTGTTATTGTTTTAGTTATTGCCTCATTAACTATGGTGATAACTGGTGGAATCTTAGTCAACTCTTTAGGATATTTTGATACATCTACTAAAACGTCACTTGATAAACAAGCTACTGATGGAATTATGGATTATATTAGTGATGAAATAACATATGCGACAGAAGTTAGAGTATCAAACACTAAACCAGATGACCGTTCTTGGCATGTGATTCATGTGAAAGAAGATAAGTTATATCGTGATAGCAAACAAGTTTTTAATGATGATTATTATGTTAACAAACGTAAATTAAAGATAGTTGTAAGAGGATTTAAGCAAAATGGTTATCGTTTGGATATGACGGTAAGTTTTCAAAAAGGTGAAGATAAGGATGTTTACAAGACATCAAAAACTTATGAATTAGTTAATTTTAATATTAGCACTGGTTCATCTGCTACTAATTTTTTTCAAAATATATCGGATAAAACAACATTAAATGATAGTACTCATAAATTATATTATATCGTAGATGATACTGTTATGGATGATAATAATGATGATAACAAAGATACTACAGGTGATGGTACAGTTGCAGATATTGTTAAAAATATTGATTCTACAAATTATCAAGGAGTTTATAAACAAAATCAACTTTATGATCGATATGATATTGTTTGGTATAATGGGTCATGGTGGCAATACATTTCTGAATGGGCTAATGGAACAGTGAAGCCTGGCGATGAAGGTGGGGCCTGTTGGAAAAAGCTAGATAGAAATTTTGATATTGGTAGCACATATGAATATGGAGATATTGTTATTTATAATAATTATTATTATAAAATGATAAGTGACAAAATATATTCGACAGGACATACACCTGATTATACTTCTTATAAACAATGGGAATGTTTGGGAAGAATCGACAATAAAGACGTCGTTGATGAGGTAAAAAAGAATACTTATACAAAGTATCCTAGTAAAACAATGAAAACTAACATTGTAAAAAATTATATGTCTGATGCTAAATATAATTCTACCTTACAGGATAGTAAAAAAGATGATTATGATGAATATAGTTCAGATAAATATTACAAAAAAGGAAGTTTCATAAAGATGAAGAGTTTGAATGATGAAGATTTTTATGAACTTTGGTATGCTTGCATTGAAAAACCCGGAGTTCCTGGTGTTATAAGTAGTGGATGGATTAGAGTAGAAAACAATTATGATCAAAGAAGTACATATTTACAAAATGATATTGTTTATTCTATTGCAAAACAAGCGGCTTTAAAAGCTAATGTTAATATATTTCAAACATCAGGTAGTTTAGATAATGACATATATAATATGCATTATTGGGATGCAGTATATTAAATCAAAAATGGAGGTTAACATATGAAAAGTTTACCAATAGGTGAAGTATTAAAGGAATACGGATATATAAATGAAGAACAGTTACAAACAGCATTAGCTGCTCAAAAGAAAGATAGAAGTAAAAGATTAGGAGAACATTTAATAGATTTAGGGTTTGTTAGTGAAAGACAAATGTTAGAAGCATTATCTGATAAACTAGCAGAGCCTTTAGTATCACTAGATGCTATTGAATTTGATATTAATGCAACAAAGAGAATTCCTAAGGCAATGGCACAAAAATATAATGTCATTGCTTATGCTATTGAAGGAGATAACTTAACTGTAGCGACAAGTGATCCTTTAAATTTCTATGGGTTAGAAGATGTTCGACTTGTTGCTGGATGTCATTTATCAGTTTCTTTAGCGACAAAAGAAGAAATTCAAATTGCGATTGAAAAGTATTATAGTGATGTAGATACTTTAGATTTGATTGATAACTTAGATGATCAACCTGTAGAAGAGGAAGATGATTTAGATTTATTTGATGCTCAAGAAGATGATACACCGGTTGTTAAGTTATTAAACTCTTTATTATTAAGAGGATATAATAATAGTGCATCAGATATTCATATTGAACCTTTTGAAGATAATGTACATGTAAGAATGCGTATTGATGGGATGTTGGTTGATTATTTAGATTTAAATAAAAATATTCAAGCAGCTTTAACTGTAAGAATTAAAATATTATCTAATATGGATATTGCTGAAAAGAGAAATCCTCAAGATGGTCACTTTATTGGTAAGATTAATGGCATTGAAATGAATATTCGTGTATCTGTTATTCCAACTATTTTTGGTGAAAAAATAGTGATGCGTTATTTAAATTCAAATACAACAATTTCGCGTTTAAGCACTTTTGGGATGACTCAAGATAACTATGATAAAATGAAACAAATGATGGCGATGCCTCATGGTATCATTTATGTTACGGGTCCAACTGGAAGTGGGAAAACAACAACCCTTTATATGATTCTAGAAGAATTAGCTAAAGGTCAAGTTAATATTTCAACTATTGAAGATCCTGTAGAAAAAAGATTATCAAGAATTAATCAAATGCAAGTTAATCAAATGTCAGGCTTAACATTTGAATCAGGATTAAGAGCTTTAATGCGACAAGACCCAGATATTATCATGGTTGGAGAAACCCGTGATAAAGAAACAGCTGAAATTTCAGTAAGAGCGGCAATTACAGGTCACTTAGTAGTCAGTACATTACATACAAATGATGCCATTAGTTCAATTGTTCGTTTAGAGGAAATGGGAATTGAACCATACATGGTAGCAAACTCTTTAGTTGGTTTAGTAGCTCAACGTTTAATGCGTGTTGTTTGTCCTCATTGCAAAAGACAAGTAGAAGCAACCGTTACAGATAAAATCGCAGTAGGTGAAGACATTAAATATATTACTAAGGGTACAGGGTGTCCACATTGCAATAATACGGGATATAAAGGCAGAATTGCGATTCATGAAATTATCATGGTTGATAGTCATGTAAGAAAGATGATTGCTAATAAAGAAGATATAGATACCATTATGGATTATTTAAAAGATGAACAACATGTAGAAACATTAAAAGATCAAGCTGTACAATTAGTTAAAGATGGTGTAACAACAGTAGATGAATTAAATAAAATTACTTGTTACATTGATTAAAGGAGATCATTATGGCAAATATAAATGAAGTATTACAATATGCTAGACAAAGAAAATGTAGTGATGTGCATATTGGTGTTAAAACAGGGATTGTTTTAAGAAAAGATGGTCAATTAAAATCATATGATCAATCATATGATGATCAAACAATCGAAAAAATGATTTTATCATTATGTCATGATCGCATTTTAAAGTTAGTACAAAATCATGAAGACGCTGATTTTGTTTATACTGATGGTAGTGATCGTTATCGTGTTAATATCTACTTTCAAAGAGGAAATGTAACAGCAGCCATTCGTGTTATTGATGATCATATTCGTTCATTAGAAGAACTTCATTTACCTGATGTATTACATAAATTATCGTTATTACCTCGAGGTCTTATTTTAGTAACAGGACCAACAGGAAGTGGTAAATCAACAACACTTGCTGCTATGATCGACTTTGTTTCATCAATCAAGAATTGTCATATTCTTACAATTGAAGATCCAATAGAATATGTTTACCAACAAAAACAAGCTTTAATTCATCAAAGAGAAGTTTATGAAGATGTTGATTCTTTTGATACTGCCCTAAAAAGTGCAATGCGTGAAGACCCAGATATTATTTTAGTTGGTGAAATGCGTGATTATGAAACAATACAAGCTGTTATTACTTTGGCGGAAACAGGACATCTTGTCTTTAGTACTTTACATACGGTAGGAGCACCAAAAACAATTGATCGTATTATTGATGTCTTTCCTACTCATAAACAAGAACAAGTCCGTACTCAATTAGCGAGTGTTTTACAAGCTGTTATTACCCAACAGTTATTACCTTTACAAAGTGGTGAAGGACGTGTAGCTGCTTTAGAAGTCATGGTGGCAACAGATGCTATCAAGAATTTAATTAGAGAAAATAAAGGACATCAAATTGATTCTATGATTCAAACTGGAAAGAATGAAGGTATGATTTCATTAAATGGTTCTTTAGCACAGTTAATTAAATCAGGACAAGTAAATCAAATTATTGCTGAAGAATATTCACTTGATGTAGGTGAATTAAGACAATATTTACAATAGGCTTATTGATAAGCCTATTTTTATGTTAAAATAATAGAAAGGGGGAAGAGAGTCATGGAAGTAGTATATTATAAAGAATACAGTGAGTGTTTATTAAGAGATATGGAAATGAAGGTATATGGAACGCAAGGACAACCATTTATTGTCTTTCCTGCTCAAAATGGACGTTACTTTGATTTTGAAAACTTTGGTATGGTAGAAAGTGTAAAAGATAAGATAGAACAAGGACAAATACAATTATTTTGTGTAGATAGTATTGATGAAGAAACTTATTCTGATGAAACAGGAGATCCTAGTCATCGTAGTTATATGCTTGAACAATTTTATTATTACATTGTAGATGAAGTTGTTCCTTTTATTCATAATATGAATAAAACATCACTTATTATGACTACAGGATGTTCTTTAGGGGCTTTACATGCTTTAAATATCATGCTTAGAAGACCGGATTTATTTAAAGGATCCATTGCTTTAAGCGGTTATTATGATAGTGATTTATTCTTTGGAAATTATATTGATGAAAATATTTATAATAATGCTCCTTTAAAGTATTTAAATGGCATGTCTCATGATCATCCTTATATTAAAATCTATCAAGATAGAAAAATGATTTTATGTAGTGGACAAGGAGCATGGGAAGATGAAATGATGAAATCAACACATTTAATGCAAGAAACTTTTGCCAGATTGAATGTACCAGCATGGATTGATTATTGGGGAAAAGATGTTAATCATGACTGGGTATGGTGGCAAAAACAATTCCCTTATTTTGTTGAACATATTTTATAGGAGGTTTTTATGAATTATATTTTTATATCACCTAATTTTCCTGAATATTATTGGCAGTTTTGTAAGTCATTAAGAAGTAAAGGAATTCATGTATTAGGTATTGGTGATGCACCTTATGATAGTTTGCATCCTGAAACAAAGAGTATCTTAGTAGAATACTATCGCGTTAATAGTTTAGAAAATTATGATGAAGTATACCGTGCAGTAGGTTTCTTTATTGGTAAATATGGCAGAATTGATTATATTGATTCACAAAATGAATATTGGTTAGAAATGGAAGCACAGCTAAGATTAGATTTTAATATTGCCAGTGGGACAAGACCAAAAGAGTTAAAAGCAATGAAATACAAATCAAAAATGAAATCTGTTTATAAAAAAGCGGGTATTCCTACTGCAAGATACCAACTTATAAAAAAACAACAAGATTTATATGATTTTGTAGAAGAAGTAGGTTATCCTGTTGTTGTTAAACCTGATAATGGCGTAGGAGCAAGTGATACCCATAAATTATCAAACAAAAAAGAAGTTTTAAAATTCTTAAAAAATAAAACTAAAGGAGTAAGTTATATTGCAGAAGAATTTGTTTATGGGCATGTAGAAACTTTTGATGGTATCACTGATAGTCATAAAAATATTTTAGTTTGTACAAGTCATGTATTACTTGATTCTATTATGGATTCAGTTAATCATCATTGTGATATGGGATTTTATAGTCAAATGGTAAAAGGCAGTGATATTGAAACTATTGGTAAAAAGGTCGTTGAAGCTTTTGATACAACTCAAAAATTCTTCCACTTTGAATTCTTTAGATTAGAAAAAGACAAAGCAGGATTAGGTAAAAAAGGTGATTTAGTTGGTTTAGAAGTGAATATGCGTGCGCCAGGAGCTTATATTCCCGATATGATGAATTATGCTTATGATTGTAATGTTTATGATATTTATGCCCAAATGATAGTAAATGATAGTTATCAAGAAGAATTAAAACAAAAGTATTGTATTGGTTATGTAGGATTAAGAGATCACGTTTCTTACGTACATCATAATCAACAAATCAAGATGAAATATGGTGAACAAATCATTACATATGAACCTGTACCAGAAGCTTTAAGTGAAGCTATGGGTAATCATGTTTATTTATTAAAAGCCAAAACAGAAAAAGAAATTAAAGAAATGATTCAATTCATTAGAGAAAAGAAATAGTTAAGAGCCTCTTTAAAAGAGGTTCTTTTCATATCTTTCAAAAAATGAAAATCAAATGACAAATATCAATGAATCAGTAAAATAAAGATGAAAGAAAAAGGAGGAATATAAACATGAGTTTTCCAAAAGGATTTTATTGGGGTGGTGCTACAGCTGCTAACCAATTAGAAGGTGGATGGCAAGAAGGAGGAAAAGGTATTTCTTGTCCTGATATTTGTACTGGAGGTACAGCTACAAAATCAAAAAGAATTACACCAGTATTAGAAGAAGGAACATTCTATCCAAGCCATGATGCGATTGATCATTATCATCGTTTTAAAGAAGATATTGCATTATTTGCTGAAATGGGATTTAAAATGTATCGTTTTTCAATTGCTTGGACACGAATCTTTCCAAATGGTGATGAAGATCAACCTAATGAAGCAGGCTTAAAATTTTATGAAGAATTAATTGATGAATGCTTAAAATATAATATTGAACCTTTAATTACAATTTCACACTATGAAGTTCCTTTTAACTTAACTAAAAAATGGAATGCATGGACTGATCGTCGCATGATTGACTGTTATTTAAATTTCTGTAAAGCTATTTTTACTCGTTATAAAGGAAAAGTAAAATATTGGCTTACATTTAATGAAATTAATAGTGCTACAACAGCGATGGGTGCTTTTTTAGGACAAGGAATCTTAAATGAAATTAAAGAAATGGAATTTATGGATCAAGTGGATATTCCAAATAATCGTTTCCAAGGATTACACCATCAATTTCTAGCAAGTGCTTTGGCTGTAAAAATGGCGCATGAAATAGATCCAAATTATCAAGTAGGATGTATGCAAATCATGGCAACAAGCTATGGGTTAACATGTAATCCAGCAGATCAAATTGAAAATCAACAAAAAAATCATTTAATGAACTGGTTTTGCAGTGATGTACAATGTCGAGGAAAATATCCAAATTATATAAAACGTTACTTTAAAGAAAATCATATTGAAATTAAAATGGAACCAGGAGACGAAGAAATTCTAGCAAGTGGACCAGTTGATTTCTATACATGTTCTTACTACATGTCAAATTGTCAAACTGCTGATCCTGAAAAACAAAAAGCAGGAAAAGGGAATATTTTAGGTGGAGTACCTAACCCTTATTTAAAAGCATCAGACTGGGGATGGCAAATAGATCCAGAAGGTTTAAGATATTCATTAAATGAAATATATGATCGTTATCAATTACCAATCTTTGTCGTAGAAAATGGTTTAGGTGCTTATGATAAAATTGATGAAGATGGAAAAGTAAGAGATGATTATCGTATTGATTATTTAAGAAGTCATATTGAACAAATGCATGAAGCTGTATTAGATGGAGTTGATTTAAGAGGATATACACCTTGGGGATGTATTGACTTAGTTTCTGCTTCTACAGGAGAAATGGCTAAACGTTATGGATTTATCTTTGTTGAAAGATATGATGATGGTACTGGAGATTTTTCTAGAAGAAGAAAAGAATCATTCTATTGGTATCAAAATGTTATTAAAACAAATGGCGAAGAGTTATAAAAAAATGACCGTTAATATTAACGGTCATTCTTTTTTTCATTTGTGATAAACATATCATAGATTGCTCTAATTGCTTCTTCAAAGTGAATATTTTTAACGCCAACAATAATATTTAATTCAGAAGATCCTTGATCAATCATTTTAATATTAATATTCTTTTGAGCTAATGCAGTAAAGACTTTAGCAGCCGTACCACGACCATCTCTCATGCCTCTACCAACAATAGCAATTAAAGCTAAATCAGATTCTAATTCAATTGAATCTGGTTCAACAGCACGATGAATACCTGCTAAAATTTGTTGTTCCTTATCAATAAAAGCTTTGGTTTCAACAACAATAGTCATTGTATCAATACCTGAAGGTGTATGTTCAAAAGATAACTGATTATCTTCTAATACTTGTAATACCTTTCTACCAAAACCAATTTCACTATTCATCATATCTTTTTCAATCATGATTGTAGCAAATCCTTTTTTACCAGCAATACCAGTAATAACATGATCTGGTTTATGACAAGTGCTTTCAACAATTAAAGTACCAGCATCTTCAGGCTTATTAGTATTTTTAATAACAATTGGAATTCCTTGACTTCTTACTGGGAAAATTGAATTTTCATGTAAAACACTTGCTCCCATATAAGATAATTCACGTAATTCTTTATAAGTAATCGTTCCAATGACATCAGGATTATCAACAATGCGTGGATCAGCAATTAAACATCCTGAAACATCAGTCCAGTTTTCATATAAACTTACATTTCCATTTTTCGCAACGATTGAACCTGTTACATCACTTCCCCCACGTGAGAAGGTCTTAATTTCATTGCTTCCGTCATTTTTAGCACCATAGAAACCTGGAATAACAGCATTTTCTACAGAAGCTAATTTTTCAGATAATTTAGGATCTGTCATTTCAGCATCATAGTTACCATGTTCATCAATAAAGATAACGGTAGCAGGATCAATAAATTCAAATCCTAAATAATTTGCTAGGACAATACCGTTTAAATATTCACCACGACTCGCAGCATATTCAATACTCACTTGATCCTTAAATGCTTTTTTAATTTTATCAAATTCTTCGCTTAAATCTAATTTTAAATTTAATTCATCAATAATATCTTGATATCTTTGTCTAATTGTCTCAAAAGTTTTTCCAAACTCTTTTCCACTTTTTGCATAATATGCTTTATACAACAAATCAGTGACTTTAATATCATCTTTAAAACGTTTCCCCGGTGCTGATGGAACAACATAACGACGTTCTGGATCACTATGGATAATATCAGCTACTTTTTTAAACTGCGTTGCATCAGCTAAAGATGAACCACCAAATTTTACAACTTTGACCATCTTTTGTCCTCCCTATATATAATTGATAATAAAATAACATTTTTTTCTTATTTCTTCAATATAATTTCTATTTTATTATTCGATTATATGAATTTGTTTGGTTAATTCTTTCATTGTTTTTAACAATAAACATACTTTTGTTTCAGATAAATAGTGCAGTTCACTTTTCCAATTATGATAAGTACTGTAACTGATACCAGCAAGTTTACATATTTCTTTCATATTAAAATACTGACTATAATACAAAAGATATACCCAATTTATATTAATATAACGCTGGTTATCTTCATTTTCTTCATCAATGATATAAACATCAGGAGTGATATCTCTTTCTATATAAATACGCTCATCAATATTAACACTGTTTTCATAAGCAATATCACTAAAAAAATCATTGATATCTAAATGAACAAAATAAGATAACCCATAGTCATCAATTAATTTTTGATTTATGAATATTTTCATCTCTTAACTCCTTTTTTATTCAATGTAGGACAAATATATACTCATGTCAATTATTCTTTGATAAAATGAATGGACCATGTATATAATAGATATTGGGTGAAGACAATGAGTTTACTAACAAAATTAGAATATCAAATAGATTTTAGTTTAAGTGAAAAAGATATCGCTAACTACATATTAGAAAATAAATCATCAGTAGTTGAAATGAAAATATCTGATTTAGCTAAATCAACCTATACTTCTCCAGCAACCATTAGTCGTTTATGTCGTAAATTAGGAGAAGCCAGTTATCGTGATTTTCAAGTCCATTTTGTGGGAGAAATACAATCCCATAATAAGGAACAGGTTGATTTTAATCGTCCTTTTTTACAGGAAGATACGATTGATGAAGTAAGTCAAAAAATCAATGATTTATATTTAAAAACAATTGCTGGAACAAAAGCATTAATTGTTCAAGAACAACTTATGCAAATTGTTGAGTTAATTGATCAAAGTCCAATTCTTGACTTGTATGCATGGGGAGATTCTTATTTATCAGCATTGATGTTTGAACATAAAATGACATACATCAACCAATTAGTCAGTTTAAAACATATTCCTACTGAACAAAACCAAAGAGCTTTATATTCTAATGAACATACTGTAGCTTTAGTAATTTCTTATTCCGGTAAGTCTGATGAAATGAAAAAGATTGTTAAAATTATTAAAGAAAAAAAGGGAAAAGTTATTGCTTTAACATCAATGAATGATAGTTATTTAAGAAAGAATGCAGATTATTGTTTAACATTATGTTCTAAAGAAAATGTTATTGATAAAATTGCAGCTTATTCTTCTAAAATAAGCAGTGATTATTTATTAGATTTAATCTATTCATTATTATTTCAAAAACACTACCAACAATACATTAATCAAAAGATTGATTTACAAAAAGAATATGATCAAAGAAGAAATGAAATAATGGATGAATAAAAACATTGTTTTCATTTAAAAACAATGTTAGGATAAGCAAGGTGATGGAAATGAAAAATACAAAAATCATGATGATGATTTTATTAGGAAATTTAATTTTAGCTTTTGCTGTAGCGTGTTTCACGCTACCTTTAAATATTGTTGTTGGAGGAACAACCGGTTTAGGATTAATAGGGAAAGCGTTATTTAATTTACCAATATCTTATACTGTAATGATTGTCAATGTTACTTTATTTGTTGTTGGTTATTTTGCATTAGGAAAAACTTTTGCCTTAACAACACTTGTTTCGACTTTTGTCTATCCGGTCTTTTTAGAAATCATTCAAAGTATTCCTTATATCCAAACTATTAGTAATGATATTTTATTGTCGACAATATTTGGTGGTGCTTTATCAGGAATAGGGATTGGTCTTGTTATTAGAGCGGGTGCCAGTACAGGAGGAATGGATATTCCACCTATTATTTTACATAAGAAATTCGGTTTTAATGTCAGTGCCATGGTTAACTTATGTGATGGATTGATTATTGTTGCTTTAATTGTTGTTTATCCACCAATTCAATTATTGTATGGTATTTTATCAACTGTCATTATGTCATACGCTATTAATAAAGTTCTTATTCTAGGTGAAAATAATATGCAATTATTAGTCATTAGTAAAAAGTATGAACAAATTAGAGAAGCTTTTATTCATGAATTAGATTACGGTGTTTCTTTAATTAAAATGGAAACAGGATTTACTAAAGAAGATAGTAAAGCTGTCTTGTGTGTTATACCTCCTCGTAAAATTGCTAGTGCTAAAGAAACAATTAATAAAATTGATGATCATGCCTTTGTGACTATTAGTCCCATTAGTGAAGTAAGAGGTAAAGGATTTACTTTAGACCGTGAGTATTTAAAAACAAATATTTCTTAAGCAAAAGGTTAAACTTTTGCTTTTTTATGATTATATGGACAAAATTAAATAAATAATGACAATTCAAAATATTGTGTTATAATGATGAAGTTATTAAAGGAGCGATCATATGAATATTAGAAATATAGCAATTATTGCCCATGTCGATCACGGGAAAACGACATTAGTAGATCAATTATTAAAATTATCAGGAACATTAGACGATCATGAACAAATTGATGATCGTGCAATGGATAGTAATGCCTTAGAAAGAGAAAGAGGAATTACTATTTTAGCTAAAAATACAGCTATTAATTATAAAGATTATCGTATTAATATTATGGATACACCAGGTCATGCTGACTTTGGTGGAGAAGTAGAACGTATTATGAATATGGTGGATGGGGTATTATTAGTTGTTGATGCCTATGAAGGAACAATGCCTCAAACACGTTTCGTTTTGAAAAAAGCCTTAGCTGCTAAAGTAAAACCAATTGTTGTTATTAATAAAGTAGATAGACCAGTGACACGTATTCCAGAAGTTATGGATGAAGTATTGGAATTATTTATGGAATTAGGAGCTGATGATGATCAGTTAGATTTCCCAACAGTTTATGCTTCAGCATTACAGGGTACATCAAGTTTAGACCCAGATATTGCAACACAAGTACCTAATATGGATTGTTTATTTGATATGATTATTAAAGAAATTCCAGAACCATTAGTTGATGAAGAAGGTGGATTACAATTCCAACCAGCTTTATTAGATTACAATGATTATGTTGGACGTATTGGTATTGGACGTATTCAAAGAGGGAAAATGCACGTTAATGAATCAGTAACATGTGTTAGAGCTGATGGTAGTCATACTCAATTTAGAATTCAAAAATTATATGGATTCTTAGGATTACATCGTATTGAAATTGAAGAAGCAAGTGCGGGTGACATTGTTGCGATTGCTGGACTTGCTGATATTGGTGTGGGAGAAACAGTATGTACAACAGGTAAAGAAGAAGCTTTACCACTATTACATGTTGATGAACCAACAATCCAAATGGTATTTGGTACAAATACCTCACCATTTGCAGGACAAGATGGTAAGTTTGTTACTGCTAGACAAATTGAAGAAAGATTATTTAAAGAAACAAATCGAGATGTTTCATTAAAAATTGAAAGAATTCCTAATAGTGAAGAATGGATTGTTTCAGGACGTGGGGAATTACATTTATCAATTTTAATTGAAAACATGAGACGTGAAGGATATGAATTACAAGTATCTAAACCTAAAGTTATCATTAAAGAAATTGATGGTGTCAAATGTGAACCATATGAAGAAGTTAATATTGAAGCACCAGATGATTGTATTGGTAGCGTTATTGAATCTTTAGGATATCGTCGAGGAACATTAGAAAATATGCATTCTCAAGATGGTCAAACTTCAGTTACTTATACAATTCCTTCAAGAGGAATGATTGGATTTATGACTAACTTTTTAACAATGACAAAAGGTTATGGAATTATTTCACATTCATTCTTAGAATATCGACCATTAGAAGGAGATACAGTAGGAGAAAGAAACTTAGGTGTTCTTGTTTCTATTGATAGTGGACAAACTACGGCTTATGCTCTAGGTGGCGTTGAAGACCGTGGAGTAATGTTTGTTGGTCCAGGTGTAGATGTATATGAAGGTATGATTGTTGGAGAACATACAAGAGACAATGATTTAGTTGTCAATGTTACTAAAGGAAAACAAATGACAAATACCCGTTCTTCTTCAAAAGATTCTACAGTTGTTTTAAAGAAACCTCGTCATTTCAATCTAGAAGCTTGTTTAGATTATATTAATGATGATGAATTGGTAGAAGTAACACCAGAACATATTCGTTTAAGAAAACGTTACTTAACAGAATTAGAAAGAAAACAACAATATAGAAAAGGTAAATAAGGTAAAACTTATTTACTTTTTTTCATATATTTTATAGAATGACAATAAGAAACGGAAAGGTAAAAGCATGAAAAAAAAAGGATTTACATTAGTAGAAATTATTGTTGTTCTCGTTATTTTAGCTATTCTAGCAGCAATAGCAATTCCTTCAGTAATGGGGTATGTAAAAGAAGCAAAAGAGGCTAAAGAACTAGCTAAGGTACGCGAAACTGTGATAGCTTCGCAAGTAACATTAGTAAAATCTTTTGCCTTTGAAAATGGAAATTCGAAGCAAGATTACACTAAAAATATGACGTTACCTCAAAATATGAATGATGATTTAATTAATCATCTTGGCTATACTCCTTACATTTTGATGTTTGTTACAGGAACATACGATTCAACTAAAACGACAAGTAAGCCAGAAGATGCTTATAAACTTTATGGAATTGTTTATCAAGAAACTGAAAATTCTAAACCATGGTTTAATGATGGTAAAACTTGGAGTCATAAGTATTTATGGAATGATGGTGGTAAAAAAGGGAGACTTATTGATTCTATAAGTGTAGGTGGTAATTCAGCCATTCGAAAAAATGTGTTAAGTACAAATAAAAATATTGAACTTACAACGTATATTGTCTCACGTCAAAATGAAACAAATGTGGATAAAATAAAGGGGAATAATGATGGTGGTTTTTGGGATAATTTAAAAAAGATAAGCGATTAATGAAAACGCTTGCACAAATAAAAATGCATGATATAATGTGATTAGAGAAAACAAAGTGATAAAACAAAAAGAAAGGTAAAATGTGACGCATAGAGTCAAATGAGATATCCAAGTACCTGATTGATGTTTTACACAAGATAAGCTTTTTTATTTATCTTAAAGTTCTATCCAAAATATATCCAAATAAGAAAAAGCAAGACTATTAGGTCTTGTTTTTTCTTATTTAAAAAAATATGCTATAATGGTAAAGACTCAAGGAGGTAATAATATGAAACGAATGTTGGTTGTACTTTCGATTTTAATGATTTTAGTCGGATGTCAGTCAAAAAGTGATGTACAAACTCTTTTTGTAGAAAAAGATAACAAGTATGCTTTGTGTGATAATGAAGGTAATCTTAAAACAAAGTTTATTTATACAAAATATGAACCTGTTGGTTTAGATGGTTATATTGTTAAAGATAAAAAGGGATACCATTATTTAGCTCATGATGGTAGTGAACTTATTAAGGCAAAGAAAAATGTGAAACTATCAGCATTAGAAAATATCGTTGTAGGACAAAATAAACAACAATACACACTTTATGATAGTGAAGGAAAAGTGATTTCTAAAACAAATAAGAAGACAAAAATTATCATAGATGAATTACCAATTGTTTATAAAAATAAACAATATCAAGTTTTAGATCAATATGGTAATGAAATTGAAAAGTCTAAAAATAAAGTGGTTAAAGTAAGTGTTTATCATCATCGACATGTTCTCATCTGTTATCCTAAAAAAATAACATTATATGATGGTTTTGCTATTGAAAAAAATAATGATGAAAAAGGTCAATTTTTAACTGTTAAACTCAGTGGCACTTATAGTTTATTAGATTATAGTAAAAAGAACGGTTATTTATTATATGATGCTAATCAAAAACAATTAGTAAGAGTAAATCATAAGGGGAAAGTTGTTTTTAAACAAGAATGTGATATCACAGAAGCTCAGTTTAAAAATAACGCTATTGTGGCTACAAAAGATAATGATACTTATATTCTTTCATTAGATGGAAAGACTTATCAAAAGGTTGATGGTTATTATTATGATGCCACTCATTATGTAGTAAAAAATAAACAATATATTTATGGTCCACATCAATTTGTTAGTGGTAAAAAGACATTAGATGTTGATGGTATCCAAATTAATCCAATGACGAATTATGTGCAATATCAAATTTTCAATGTTTATAAACGAGATCAAGGATATCAATTTTATAAATTTAATGGTCAATTAGCGTTTAAAGGATCATTTAAAGAAGCTACTGATTTTGATAACGCTAAAAGAGCCATTGTTTCTAAAAAAGAAGATCAATACTATTTAATTGATTTACAAGGTCAAAAAGTCTCAAAAAATTATCAAAGAATAGAATATATTGGTCATGGATATTATGCTGGTTATAAAACAAACAGTAAATATGAAGTGATTGATAAAAATGGTAAAAAAGTCATTAAAGATTATTTTATGGGAAGCAAACAAATTATTAGTGATAATGATGAATTATTAGGTGTATTTAATAAAAGTGGAACAACTTATGTTTATGATTTAAAAGAAAATGAAGTGCTCTTTTCAAAAGAAGGGGAACTTACATATAAAGATGGTTACTTTATTAAAGAAAACCATAAAGGGTATTACGATATAGAAGGAAATGTAATTTATAAGAGGTAAGATATGAGTGTATATTTTTATATGTTAGCATCATTTTTCATTATCTTAGTGATGTTAAGAGTTGTATTTGGTGAAGTAGAAGGACGTCAATCAAGAAAAAGAGTTAATATTCGTTATTTCTTATTATTTGATAAGAAATTTGAATATCGTCAACAAATTTCAATGTTAATATTAGGAATGTTTTGTTATTTGATGACATCTGATGAAAAAATGTTTTCTACATTATGGTTATTTGAACTAGTTGGTTTTGGAGCAGTAGCGATGATAGGTGACGCTATTGGACAAGTTCTTTATTTCTATTATGTTAAACTTCGCTTTAAAAAGGATATTCAAGAAGCAAAGGAACTAAAAGATGGAATTGAAGAAGCTTTAAAACATCAAGATAATCAATTAATGCAACAAACAATGCCTAATTATAACCCTCATCAAGTGATTGCTTCTTATTTTAAAGAAGAAAATCATGTTGCTTTTGTCAGTGTAGATGGTGGGGAATTTGTGAATCAGTTTGATTATTTACCTCCTATTACTTATGTTGTAGAAGGAAATGTCAACAAAGCAAATGAAACATTAGCTAACAAAGGGGTAAAAGTAACAACAGTAACACAAAATGGTAAAATGCCTTTCAAAGATGAAAAGATTGATGTGATTGTTAATGAATTAGCTAATTATGATAAATTTGAAATGTATCGAGTTTTAAAACCCGGTGGATACTTTATTGTTGATCAAATGGGTAGTGACAATTATAAAGAGATTATCAATATGTTTATTCCTTTTAAAATGAAAGGACAATGGAATAAAGAAGTTTGTCAAGATACACTAAAAGAAATAGGTTTTGATATCGTTGATGGTTTTGAAGATATGGGACATCTTCGCTTTGATTCACTATCAGCTCTATTAGCTTTTATTAAAACAATTTCTCCAGAAAGAGTAGACCGATATGAACAATTTATTAATTTCTATGCAGCTGCATTGAAACAATTAAAGAAAAATCATTACTATGATTTAACAACACATCGCTTCCTTGTTGTAGCTAGAAAAAAAGGATAGATTCAATGAAAATTTGAATCTATTTTTTATTTGTTTTGAATTTTAAAATAAAATTTTATTGATTTTATGGACTTTTTTTAGTGCTGATGAAAGCGCATAATTTTTTTTTGAAAATGGGTGGAAATAACGAGAATTAGATGTTATAATCATGGTATAGAAATTTTAAGGAGGAGTCATATAATGGCAGAAAAATTATCATTTGTCGTATCTGATCCAGTAGGATTACATGCTAGACCAGCTACAATTTTAGTTAACCAAGCAAGCAAATTTACAAGCAATATTAAATTAATTTATAACGATAAAGAAGTTAACTTAAAATCAATCATGGGAGTTATGTCTTTAGGTGTTCCTACTAAAGCAACAGTTGAAATTGTTGCTGAAGGTGATGACGAAAAAGACGTAATCGCTTCAATTGCAAAAGTAATTAAAGAACAAAAAGTTGCTGAATAGTAACTAAAAGGAATCCTAAGGATTCCTTTTTTTATCTGGAGGTATTATGAAAAAAATAACAAAAACGAATGCACTAAGAATGCTAGATAAACATCATATTGACTATGAAATATTAGAATATGAATATGATGAAGAACATTTAAGTGGGGATCATATCCTTCACCAAGTTGATTTAGCAGCAAGCCAAATTTATAAAACTTTAGTACTTCAAGACCATGATCGACATTATCTAGTATGCTGCATTCCTATCTTAGAAGAAATTGATTTAAAGAAACTGGCTAAAGCGGCACATGTTAAAAATGTAGCTATGATTCATCAAAAAGATTTACTTTCTGTTACGGGTTATATTCGTGGTGGTTGTAGTCCGGTAGGAATGAAAAAACAATTTCCAACTTATTTTCAAGAAGATATTTTAAAAGAAGAAAAAGTGGCTTTTTCTGCTGGCAAAAGAGGTATGCAAGTTGTTTTAAAACCTCAAGATATAATTGATATGGTTCAAGGAAAACTTGTAAGTGTAATAAAGGAATAATAAAGATGTTACAGTGTTATTATGGAACAGGTAAAGGTAAAACAACAGCAGCGGTTGGTCAAGCTATAAGAATGAAAGGCGCTGGATATCAAGTCTTATTTATCCAGTTTTTAAAAGATGGTCAAAGTAGTGAAATACCCATGTTAGAAAAGTGTGGTATTAAAGTGGTGTATAAAAAGATGCCGCAACTCTTTATTGATATGCATGATCCACAAATGATCAAAGAAGTCAGCCAATTAGAGAATGAACTTTTTGATTTAATTGATGAAAAATATGATGGGATTATTTTAGATGAATTATTAGATGTTATTTCTTTAAATTTAATTAATGAAGGAAAAGTTTATGATCGTTTGCTTCAATTAAAGAAAAACCATGAAGTTATTCTTACTGGTAGAATGCCTAATCATAAAATAAAGGTGATACTAGATTATTCTAGTGAGATAAAAAAACATAAACATCCTTATGATCAAGGAGTCAAAGCAAGAAAAGGTATCGAGTTTTAGTTAATAAAATGTCATAATTTCATGATGAAAATGAATGGTTATTTTAATATATGTTTGATATAATGGTAATAAGAGGTGAATGACATGAATTATAAAGAAGAATACGAAAGATGGAATGTCTTTGAAGGTATGGATGCCGGATTAAAATCCGAATTACAAGCAATGAATGACAAAGAAAAAGAAGATGTTTTTTATACGAATCTTGAATTTGGTACAGCAGGTATGCGTGGTGTACTTGGTGCTGGGACAAATAGATTAAACATTTATACAATTAGAAAAGCTAATGTTGGATTTGCTAAATATGTGCTTGGTTTACCTGAAGGAAAAGAAAGAGGAGTGGCTATCGGTTATGATAACCGTCATATGTCTTATCGTTTTGCTATTGAATCAGCAAAAGTGTTAGCCACATATGGTATTAAATCTTATATTTTTGAAAGTTTAAGACCAACTCCTGAATTATCATTTGCTGTTCGTTATTTAAAATGTGCGGGTGGAATTATGATTACAGCAAGTCATAATCCAAAAGAATATAATGGTTATAAAGTATATGATGATACTGGATGCCAACTTATTCCAGAATGGGCAGATCAAGTTGTTGGTTATGTAAATGAAGTGGCTGATGAATTAAAAATTGAGGTTGTCAGTGATGATGAAGCTTATCCTTATATGACATGGATTGGTGAAGAAGTAGATGAAGCTTATTATAAAGAAGTCATGTCAATTGAAGTGAATCCAGGAATGGAAAAAGATGATTTTAAAATTGTCTTTTCACCACAACATGGTACAAGCAATATTCCAGTTAGAACATGTTTAACACGTTTAGGATACAATATTGTTCCTGTATTAGCACAATGTGCACCTGATCCTGATTTTTCTAATACAGCATCACCAAACCCTGAAGTTCCTTGTTCATACGATTTAGCTATTAAAAAAGCTAAAGAAGTTGATGCTGATGTTGTTGTTATTTGTGACCCTGATGGAGACCGTTTAGGCGTTGTTGCTAAACATGATGGGGAATATGTTTTAATGTCAGGAAATCAATCTGCTGCAGTTTATCTTGAATACATTCTTTCTCAATTAAAAGAACAAGGTAAATTACCAGCTAATGCAGTGATGTATAATACAATCGTAACAAGTGATTTAGGTGAATTAGTTGCCCGTAGTTATGGTGTTGATGTGGAAAAAACATTAACAGGATTTAAATTTATTGGTGATAAAATCCGTAAATATGAAGCAACCAAAGAAAAACAATTTATTTTTGGTTATGAAGAATCTTATGGTTGTGTAGTAAAAGACTTTGTTAGAGATAAAGATGCTGTTCAAGCAGTATTAACTGCTGCTGAAGCAGGAAATTATTATAAAAAACAAGGTAAAGATTTAATTGATGTTTTAAATGAATTATATCAAAAACATGGTACATTTAAAGAAACACAAGTTGCCCTTGCTAAAGCGGGAGCTGCAGGAGCTACAAGAATTAAAGAAATTATGGATAATTTAAGAAAAGATGCACCAACAGTTATTGGTGGTGTTAAAGTTACTAAGGTTGAAGATTACCAAAGTAGTACATGTTCAGATGGTTCAACAATTGATTTACCAAAATCAAATGTACTAAAATATTATTTAGAAGATGGTTCTTGGATTGCAGCAAGACCTAGTGGAACTGAACCAAAATGTAAATTCTATTTCTCTATTAAGGGTGTAGATGCAAATGATGCTGCAAGTAAAACAGAAGTATTCCAAAAAGATATGATGAAAATTATCGGTGAATAAAAGATAGCTAAGCTATCTTTTTTCATCTTTTGAAAACAGGGATATAAAAAATAATCTTGTTATATAATACTGGTGAAATGAATATTGGAGGTAAATGTTATGGGATTTCCTAAAGGATTTTTATGGGGTGGCGCAGTTGCTGCCAATCAATGTGAAGGTGCATATTTAGAAGATGGTAAAGGATTATCAGTACCAGATATGTTGTTAGGTGGAGATGTTAATACACCAAGAACATTCTTACCAAAGACTGATCCAGAAGCTTTTTATCCAAGTCATGAAGCTATTGATTTTTATCATCATTATAAAGAAGATATTAAATTATTTGCTGAAATGGGATGGAAAGTATTTAGATTATCAATTAACTGGGGACGAATTTTTCCAAATGGTGATGATGAAGAACCTAACGAAGCAGGTTTAGCTTTCTATGATAAAGTATTTGATGAATGTCATAAATATGGTATGGAACCATTAGTAACATTATGCCATTATGAAATACCTTGGAATATCGTTACTCAATATAACGGTTTCTCTGATCGTAGAGTTATTGATATGTTTGTTAAATACGCAACAACATGTATGAAACGTTATAAAGATAAAGTTAAATACTGGTTAACTTTTAATGAAATTAATATTGCTTGTATGGGTGAAGGTGGAATTGGAAATTTATATGGTCTAGGATTAATGGATCCGGATGATGTAAGTGCTGATCATAGAATTCCATTAAATGAATTAAAATCTAATGAACAAATTACATTTGAAGCATTACATAATGAATTTGTAGCAAGTGCTAAAACAGTTATTGAAGGTCATAAAATCAATCCTAATTTCATGATTGGTAATATGATTGCTCATACAACATTATATCCACTTACTCCTAATCCAAAAGATATCTTAGCTGCTTATAATGAAGATAACTTAAAAAATAATTTTTGTGGAGATGTACAAGTACGTGGAGAATATCCAACATATATCTTTAGATATTTTAAAGAACATAACATTGATACTTCTTATATTAGTGAAGAAGATAAGAAAATCTTAAAAGAAGGAACAATTGATTTCTATACATTCTCTTATTATATGTCTAACTGTGTTACTGTAGATGAAAACGCAGAACAAACAGCAGGAAATATGTCAAAAGGTGCTAAAAACCCATATTTAAAAGCATCTGATTGGGGATGGCAAATTGATCCAGATGGTTTAAGATACACATTAAATATCTTACATGATCGTTATCCTCATACACCATTAATGGTAGTAGAAAATGGATTCGGTGCTTTTGATAAAGTAGAAGAAGATGGATCTATTCATGATGATTATCGTATTGAATACTTCAAGGGACATGTTCATGCGATGAAAGAAGCTGTTGAAGATGGTGTACCATTAATTGGATATACAACTTGGGGACCAATTGATTTAGTATCAGCTGGTACAGGACAATATGCTAAACGTTATGGATTTATCTATGTTGATCGTCATGATGATGGAACAGGAGATTTCTCTAGAAGTAAAAAAGATTCATTTTACTGGTATAAAAAAGTATGTGAGTCAAATGGTGAAGAAATTTAACTACAGTTTAAAAACTGTAGTTTTTTCGTCTGTTTTACAATTTTTGTATTTCAAGTTGATTATGATATAAAAGGCTAAATCGTTTTGATATTAAAATGAAAACGCTATAATATTTAATGAAGATATATTTTATCTATGATATAATAAAATATATGAAAAAGGAGTGAATACACATGTTTGATAGTTTTTTAATTCATACTTTCCATGATGGAAATTGTTTACAGGCGTATAAAATCTTCGGAGCACATTTTGTTAGTGAAGAAGGGCAATTAGGTGTTCGCTTCACAGTCTATGCACCACATGCTTTAAGTGTACAAGTGGTTGGCGATTTTAACAATTGGGATGGAGAAAAACATTATATGGAACGTTATAATGATGGGGGTATTTGGTCATTATTTGTTCCCGGAATTAAGCAATATGATATTTATAAATATCGTATTGAAACTCCAAATGGAGCGTTAGTAGATCGTGCTGATCCGTATGCTTTTTTTAGTGAGTTAAGACCTGCTACGGCTTCTAAAGTGTTTGATATTGAAGGGTATAAGTGGAAAGATAAAAAATGGTTAGAGAAAAGAACAAAGAATTTTGATCGACCACTTAATATTTATGAAGCCAATATTGGTTCTTGGAAGATGAAAAGAGAAAGTCAAGGCGAAGGAGATGATGGGGAATTTTATTCATATGAAGAACTTATTGATGAAATGATTCCTTATGTTAAAAATATGGGTTATACCCATATTGAAGTCATGCCTTTAACAGAATATCCTTTTGATGGATCATGGGGATATCAAGCTACTGGTTTCTTTAGTGCGACAAGCCGTTATGGAAATCCAAAACAATTAATGGCTTTTATTGATGCTTGTCATAAAGCAGATATTGGTGTCATTATGGATTTTGTACCGGCACATTTTGTTAAGGATGGTCATGGTCTTCATATGTTTGATGGCGGTTTTGTTTATGATTATGAAGATATTAATCGTCGTTATAGTCCATGGGACAGTGTTTATTTTGATTTAGGTAAAAATGAAGTAAGAAGTTTTTTACTAAGTAGTGTTGATTTCTTTGCTACATATTTTCATATTGATGGTTTTAGATTTGATGCTGTCAGTAACCTTATTTATTACGAAGGTAATAAAGAATTAGGTGAAAATATTGGTGCAATGGAATGGATGAAACGATTGAATGGACATATGTCAGGTTATCATCCAACAGTGATGATGATTGCTGAAGATTCAACTGATTATCCAGGAGTAACAAAACCAGTTGGGGAACATGGTTTAGGTTTTGACTATAAATGGGATTTAGGTTGGATGAATGATACTTTGAAATATTTTAAATTAGATCCTATTTATCGTAAATATGATCATAATCTTATTACTTTTTCAATGGCTTATTTTTCATCAGAGAGATTCTTATTAGAGTTTTCTCATGATGAGGTAGTTCATGGTAAAGCAACCATTATTAATAAGATGTGGGGCTTAACTGGTGATAAGTTAGCACAAGTTAAATCACTTTATCTTTATATGATGGTTCATCCAGGTAAGAAATTGAATTTTATGGGAAATGAACTTGGTGAATATCGTGAGTGGGACGAAAAGAAATCACTTGGTTGGGAAATCTTAAAGTATCCAGATCATGATGCTTTTCATCATTATATAAAGAAATTAAATGAAATTTATCGTAAATATCCGGCTTTATATGAAGAAGATTATGATTATCGAGGATTTGAATGGTTGGTTGTTGATGATAATGAACAAAGTGTTTTTGCAATTCAAAGAACAGATAAACAAGGAAATAAGATTGTTGCAGTCATGAATTTTGTTGGTAATCGTCATGAAAAATATAAAGTACCAGTTAACGTAGAGGGAAGCTATAAGGAAATTTTAAATACTGATCAAGATATTTATTCTGGTAGTCACTTTATTAATCCTCGAGCTATTCGCTCTAAAAAGACAAAGAAGACGGATCGTAGTCCACTTGTTAATAAAGATCATTATATTGAGGTCAATATTGCCCCCTTTAGTTCAATGATTTTTGAAGTAAAACCTTCAAAGAAAAAAGTAGTAACAAAAAAGGAGAAATGAGATGTTTAAAAATAAAGAAGAATTTAAGTTTGAGTTTTCAAGAAGAATAATTGAATCTTACGGACGTACTGTTGAAGAAGCACATATTACTGAAAAGTTTTTAACATTAGAAACAATGGTAAGAGATTATGCGTCTGTAAACTGGGCCACTACTAAATCCGTAGTCAAAAATAATGAACAAAAACAAATGCATTATTTTTCAATGGAATTTTTAATGGGTCGTTTATTAGTAAATAACATGATGAATCTTGGTATCTATGATATTGCTAAAGAAGGACTTGCTGATTACGGTATTAACATTCATGATTTAGAAGAATTAGAAAGTGATGCTGGTTTAGGAAATGGTGGTTTAGGTCGTTTAGCTGCCTGCTTTATGGATTCATTAGCTTCATTAGATTATCCTGGTCATGGAAATAGTATTCGTTATGAATATGGTTTATTTAAACAAAAGATTGAAAATGGATATCAAATAGAACTTCCTGATCAATGGATGAAAACAGGATTTATGTGGGAAGTAAGAAAACCAAAACATCGTGTACCGGTAAAATTCTTTGGGCGTGTTGTATGGAATGAAAGTACTGGACGTTGGGAACATGTAGATGCAGTTGTTGTCAATGCAGTACCTTATGATGTACCAGTCGTTGGTAACGATACAACAACAACGAATACATTACGTTTATGGTCTGCTGAGCCAAGTGATGATATTCCTGCTAACAGCGACTTTAGACAATATGTGCAAAATGTAAGAGATATTTGTCAATGTTTATATCCTGATGATTCTACTCCTGCAGGTAAAATGTTACGTTTAAAACAAGAGTATTTTTTTACTGCTGCTGGGATCGCTGCTATTGTTAAAGCGCATTTAAGAGTTTATCCTAACTTAGATAATTTCCACGAAAAGAATGTTATCCAACTTAATGATACGCATCCAGTACTAGCAATTCCTGAATTAATGAGAATTTTAATTGATGAACATAATTATGAATGGGAAGACGCATGGGATATTGTGACGCAAACATTTGCTTATACAAACCATACAATTTTAGCTGAAGCATTAGAAACGTGGCCAATTAGCACAATGCAAACACTTTTACCACGTGTTTATCAAATTATTGAAGAAATTCACCGTCGTTTTATTGGTTATGTAAAAGAAGTATCACATCGTGATCAAGAATTAATTGATCGTGTGATGATTTTAAGAGATGGCACTGTTTATATGGCAAGACTTGCTATTGTAGGAAGTTTTAGTGTGAATGGGGTAGCACAATTGCATACTGATATCTTAAAAGAACGTGAATTAAAAGACTTCTGTGATATTTTCCCTAATAAATTTAATAATAAAACAAATGGTGTTACTCATCGTCGTTGGCTAGCCTATAGTAATCCTCAACTTGCTTCTTTAATTACTGAAACAATTGGTGATACTTGGGTTAAAAAACCAGAACATTTAGAAGATTTAATGGAACATGTCAAAGATCCAATCTTACAAAATCGTTTCTTAGATGTAAAACGTGAACGTAAACAAATCTTAGCTGATTATATTAAGGAACATAATGGTATTGAAGTGAATGTTGACAGTATTTTTGATATCCAAGTTAAAAGATTACATGCTTACAAACGTCAATTATTAAACATTTTACATGTTATTTATGAATATCAAGAAATGAAGAGTAATCCAAACTATCGTATTTATCCTCATACTTATATCTTTGGAGCAAAAGCAGCAAGTGCTTATTACTTTGCTAAAAAAGTTATTAAATTAATTAATAGTGTTGCTGATGTAGTCAATAATGATCCAGAAACAAATCAATACTTAAAAGTTGTTTTCTTAGAAAATTATGGAGTTACTTTAGCTGAAAAGATTATGCCTGCAGCTGATGTATCTGAACAAATCTCAACTGCTGGTAAAGAAGCAAGTGGTACAGGTAACATGAAATTTATGATGAATGGTGCGATTACATTAGGTACTTTAGATGGAGCTAATGTTGAAATTTCTGAGCGTGTAGGTGATGAAAACTGTGTCATCTTTGGTTTAAAAGATCAAGAAGTTAAAGATTTAAAAGCATCTGGAAATTATCATGCATGGGATTATTATAATAATGATATGCGCATTCGTCGTGCGGTAGATAGTTTAGTTAATGGTACTTTCCATGAAAATAAAGAAGAATTTAGAGTTATCTTTGAAGAATTAATGAATCGCAATGATGAATATTTATTATTGGCTGATTTTGCTAGTTATGTTGATGCTCAACATAGAGTAGCAACACTTTATCAAGATAAAAATAAATGGGCTGAAATTTGTTTAGTTAATATTGCTAAAAGTGGTTTCTTCTCAAGTGATCGTACAATTGAACAATATGTTCATGATATTTGGCATTTGGAAAAACTTAAATTCTAATCGAATACATCTGGCGCTTTAAATAATCGAGTGCTTTTATGAAAATCGCTATAAAATA
>NZ_QRQB01000027.1:0-27897 GCF_003475785.1 Coprobacillus sp. AF33-1AC
ACAAAAGTAGAAATGCCAACATGGACAGAAAAGAATGGGCAAGATGATTTGATATGGCATAAAGCGGAAGTAAAAGACAATGGAGATGGAACATATAAGGCGACATGTGAAATCAAGACATCAGATCATAATGGAGAATCAGGAAAATATATAACACATATATATGCGACAAACACAGGGAAGACAGGAGTCTATGTAAAAGATGATATTGTCATAAAAAATAGTAAGCCTGTTATAAAATCTGCAACACTTTTAACAAAAGATTCAGAGTCATACACTTTAGAAATAGTTGCTGAAGATGACTCTAAAGTAAGTAAAGTTTATGTTCCGACATGGACAGAAAAAAATGGACAAGATGATGTGATTTGGCATGAGGCACAATTTGAGTCTGGGAAATGGAAATGTACAATCAATAGAAAGGATCATTATTATCAATATGGAAATTATGTATCGCATGTATATGCATATGATAATGATAACGAAATAAGTGATGGGTATGTTTATGGCAGCACTTTAATTAGTGAACCAGATGATGATTTACCTCATATTAGTGATGTTTATATTTCTGATAAGAATGATGATGGATATACTATTACTTGCAAAGTGACTTCTAAATTTAATGTTACTAAGGTTTCGTTCCCAACATGGACTTATACAAATGGACAAGATGATTTAGTATGGCATCAGGCTTCATACATAGGGAATAACCAATATTCATTCAGAATTCTAAGAAGTTACCATAATTATGAATTTGGTACATATATTACACATATTTATGCATATGATAATGTCGGTAATGTATCTGCATTAGTTTTAGATTACAATGAGATAAAAAATACAACTGTTAGACAGGGATGGGCATACATGAATGGGCAAAAGTACTTCTTTGATAACAATGGAAATATTGCAGGTAACATGCCATCTAAAAAAGTAATTGATGTAAGTAGTTATAATGGTGTCATTGATTGGGAAACAGTTAAGCGTTATGGAGATGTGGATGGAGTTATTATAAGAATAGCTTCCCATCCAAACGGACATTATATAGACGATCCACAGTTTGCAAATAACTTAGCAGGGTGTAGAAGATACAATATTCCATTCGGAGTATATATTTACGATTATGCTAATGAAAACGCTGGTGCTTATTCAGAGGCACAAGTTGTTGTTGATATTTTAAGAAAATATGGTGTTTCTCCGTCTGAATTATCATATCCTGTGTATTTTGATTTAGAAAGACCACAGTTATCTACAAGTCAAGCGGTTCAAAATTCACAAGTATTTATCAGTAGGATGAACCAATACGGATATACAGCACAACTTTATAGCTATCGATCAATGTTACAAGGAGTATTGAATCACCCATATATACTTCAAAATATGTCATGGATGGCAGCCTATACGAATACAATGGGATGGACAAATCCATATTATCATGGTAAATTTGGGTGGCAATATACAAGTAAAGGAAGTATTCCTGGAATTAATGGCAATGTAGATATTAGCTGTTGGTTCAATGTGTAAAATACTTATTAGATAGGAGAAAGCATGGAAAAATATTTATCGATATGTATACCAACAAATGGTATGACAGAGTGGGTAAAAATAGTACTTGATAGCATATATAGTCAAAAAATTGACAATTCTTTATATGAAGTTGTTATTTGTGATAATGGTTCAGAAGATACACTAATGCAGTTTATAAATCAATATTATAAAGAAAAGGAAAATTTATTTTATAAAAAAAGTACTGCAAATGGTTTTTTAAACCAAATTGAATGTTTTAAGCTAGCAAATGGAAAGTTTATAAAATTTTTGAACCATCGAGCAAAATTAAAGGACGGCGCTATAGAAAGATTAATTGACTTTGCTAGAACACACGATGATTCAACAGTAGTATTTTTCTCTAATGGGGCATTAGCTGATATTGGTGACACTAAAGAGTTTAACGACTTTGATAGTTTTGTTAAAGAATTATCAATATATTCATCTTGGTCTGGTGGATTAGGTATATGGAAAAGCCAATTAGAAAAAATTTTAGAAAAAGATACGTTTAATAGTTTGTTTCCACATACAGATATATTATTTTTCAATAAGAGTGCAAATAGATATGTAATAGATAATAATTTGTTTTTTTCTGAAATAGATACACAGCATAGTAAAAAAGGAAATTATAATGTGTTTTATGCATTTGGTGTAGAGTATCCAAACATACTATTACAACTTATGACTGAAAAATATATAAGTGTAGAAACATTGCATTATTTGTTGCTTCAAAATTGTAAATTTGTAACTAATTTATATAGAGATTTTATAATCTTAAAGAAACCATGTTCTTACAACTTAGAAAATTATAAGAATTATTTAAATATATTTTATAATGAAAAACAAATAAGGAGACACGCTTTTTTTCCACCTGTATTTAGAAGAATATAAAGAAAAGTAGCCTAGAAAGGGAAAATATGAAAAGTTTAAGAGTAAATACGATTTTAAATATAATAAAAACAGCATCAAGTATAATTTTTCCATTTATCACCTTTCCATATGTATCAAGAGTATTAATGCCAGAATATATTGGTAAAGTTAATTTTGGAAGTTCCTATGTTAGTTATTTTTCCTTGATAGCTACATTAGGTATAACGACATATGCTGTTAGAGAGTGCTCTAAATGTAAAAATGATAAGAATAAGCTTAGTAGGGAGGCTTCAGAAATATATTCTATCAATATTTTTACAACTATTATTGCGTATGTATTGCTATTTTTATCTATCATTTTATTTAAGGATTTAAACAATTATAGAAATTTGATAATAATTCAAAGCACAGCTATATTATTTACAACATTGGGTGCTGATTGGATAAATACAACAATGGAAGATTATGTTTACATTACAATTCGTTCTGTAGTGTTTGAAGCACTAGCCTTGATATTAACGTTACTTTTTGTGAAGAAACCTTCTGATTATATGCTTTATGCTGCAATTACAGTGTTATCGACAAGCGGTGCTAATATTATGAATATCTTTTATAGAAAAAAATTTTGTAATATAAAGATTACTTGGAATATTGATTGGAAAAGACATATGAAACCAATTTTGTGCTTGTTTGTCATGCTATTGTCGCAAACTATTTTTAATAGTTCTGATATCACAATGTTAGGACTTATAAAGGGTGATTTCGATGTGGGATTATATAGTACAGCTGTAAAAATAATCAACATAATAAATCAATTAATCGCGTCTGTTTTATGGGTTGTTTTACCAAGATTATCTGTATATTTTGTAGAGAATGATTATCCTAAAATTAATTCATTATTGCGAAAAATTTTAGGATTGATCGTGGTCCTTGGGTTACCATGTGTAGTGGGCACTATTGCAATTTCTAAAAATATTATATATATAGTTGGTGGTGATAGTTATTTAGCAGCAACTACTACATTGAAAATATTATCAGTGGGATTGCTATTTTCGTTGTTTGGTGGAGGATTTATTGGAAATATAATTCTGTTGCCATCTGGACAAGAAAATTATTATATGAAAGTTTGTTGTATTAATGCAGTATTTAATATAGTTGCAAATATATTTTTAATTCCTCTGTTTGGTTCAAATGGTGCTGCACTGTCTACTGCCGCTTCATCGCTACTGATATTGATATTACTTATTCCAAAATTCGATAGAAGGATAAAAATTGATAATTTATTAGGTTTAATAACTGCTCCTGCTTTAGGGTGTGTTATTATATATATTATTTGTAGAATTGTATTTTTATTTCAGCTAAATATGTATATTGAAACTATTTTATGTTTAGGACTTAGTGCATTCACCTACTTGCTTTTACTTCTTATATCAAAAAATGAAATTGTTTATCCAATTGTCAGCAATATAGTTGATAAAATAAAAAAAAGAGACTAGTATCGTATTGAATTTTACACAACAAGAACTGAATTAAATGCAAATGAATAATTATAATTAGTTTTATCATTGGAGGGTATGGTTTTGAGAACAATAAAAAAATTAATAATAACTACTATTAAGGAAATGAAATGGAGAAAAATTAATAAACATAACGATACTTTTTATGTTAATATTACTGATTTTAATTGTGTTTCAGTGGGGAAAGGGACTTATGGTCCTATAGATGTTTTGATCAATGTTGATAAATATAAATTAAATATAGGAAATTATTGTTCTATTGCAGATGATGTTAGATTTATTTTAAGCTCTGATCATCCCTTACATCGTATATCTACTTATCCATTTAATGAAAAAATATTTGGTGAATTGGGAACAAGCGCGGTTAGTAAGGGTGATATAATTGTTCATGATGATGTTTGGATTGGGACACGTTCTATAATATTATCAGGAGTTGAAATTGGTCAAGGTGCGGTTATAGCAGCTGGTTCTATTGTAACTAAAGATGTTCCACCATATGCAATAGTTGCAGGTATCCCAGCAAAAATTGTAAAATATAGATTCTCTGAAGATTTGATAAAAGAATTATTAAAAATAGATTTCTCAAAGATTGACGATGATTTAATTAAAGAAAATAAGGTGTTATTTAATGAAAATATTGAATCAGTTATTCAAATAAAGAAAATACAAAATAGATGGGAGTGGACAGCAAAATGATAGCCGCGTTAATGACATGCTATTATCCGGATAGTGAAAATATTAAAAATATAGATATTATTTCAAAGCAAGTTGATAAAATATTTGTTTGTGATAATAGTCCTAGTAATAATAAAAAAATGATGCCTTCCGATAATGAGAAGATAGAATATTGTTTTTTTGGTAAAAATCTAGGACTGTCAATGGCTTTTAACAGAATATTAAAAGAAAAAAAATATCATTTCGATGACGATGATTTCATAATATTTTTTGACCAGGACTCTAGAATAAATGATGGTTTTATTAGTAATTTGATAAAAGACTATTTAGAAGTTGAAGATAAAGGATACGAGATTGGGTGTATTGGACCAGTATATTTTAATAATTCAAGCAATATGCTAGAAGTTCCAAAAGTAAAGACTGTTATATCTGAAAAAATATATCATGTAAACTCAATTATTACATCCTCTATGTTAATTAAGTATTCAACGTTGAAAGAACTCAATTTTTGGAATGAAAATGTTTTTTTAGATATGGCAGACTGGGATTTATGTTGGCGCTTAAATCAAATAGGGAAAATGTGCACAATGAGCGAAAACGTTATTATGAATCACACATTAGGTGTAGGGGAAAAGAGATTAGGACCGTTGAGAGTAAGGGTTGGCTCACCAATTAGAGAATATTATCAAACAAGGGATTGTATATATTTACTTAAAGAAAAATACACACCAATTAGAAATAAAATAATGTTTATTGAGATGCTTTCAATAAGACCAGTAGTTCATTTTTTGTTATTAGATAGCAAGAAAAAAAGAATGAAATATGTTAAAAGAGGAATAGTAGATTATTTTAAAAAAATTAGGGGAGTATATGTAGAAAAATGAAAACACTAATATTAGTTCCTGCTTATAATGAAGCAGAAAATATTAAAAAAACGATTAGGGATATAAAAAAAAATACGAGCAATGATTATGTAATAATAGATGATTGTTCAAAGGACGATACATATAGTATTTGCAAAGAAGAAGGGTTTAATGTTATTCATTTGCCTATAAATTATGGTTTGACAAGTGCTGTACAAATAGGATTTAAATATGCTTTAGAAAATGGATATGACGCTATGATTCAATTTGATGGTGATGGGCAACATATGGCATCTTATATTGATACAATGGCAGAGGAATTGTCGAAAGGATATGATATTGTAATAGGTTCTCGTTTTGTTAATGAAAAGAAACCCTTTTCAGCTAGAATGATAGGAAGTAGATTGATTTCTTTCTTGATAAGAATTACTACAGGTGAAAAAATTAACGATCCCACATCAGGAATGAGAATGTTTTCAAAAACTGTGTTTGATGAATTTGCGAATCAAAGAAATTATCCACCTGAACCGGACATGTTAGTTTATATGATAAAAAAAGGGAAAAAAATTAGTGAAGTTCAAGTAGAAATGAGAGATAGAGAATTTGGAGAAAGCTATTTGAATCCAATACGATCACTAAAATATATGTTAGAAATGTGTATTTCGATAATATTTATTCAATCATTTAGAAAGAGGTAGCAACATGACATTAACATTACAGATTATTTTAATTATAACTTCAATTATAACTTTTATTTTTGTTATTAATAAAATACGCAAATCACAACTAGACATTCAAGATTCAGTTATTTGGATTTTGTTATCAATATTACTTATTATAATGAGTTTATTTTTACCTTTTATCGATCGAATTGCAAGAAGCTTAGGATTTATTAGCACTTCAAATTTTGTATTCGCCTTAATAATGTTTTTTTTATTAATTATTGTATTTACACAAACAGTAAAAATTTCAATTTTAAATGAAAAAATAAAAAACTTGAATCACTATATAGCTTTAGAAGAAAAGAAAAATAAAAAGTAAATAATGACAAGTGGAGGATTTTAAGAAAATGAAAATTGCGTTTTTAATGCTAGCACATAAATCACCGCAACAAATTAATAAATTATTAGAATGTCTACAAGATAGTGATATTGACGTGTATATACACTTGGATAAAAAAAGTAATATAAAAAAAGATATTCAGGTTTATCCAAATATCATCTATGTCGATGACGCTGATAGGGTTGATATTAAGTGGGGATCAGTAAGTATGGTCAATGCTACAATACAACTTATCAAGACAATGGTTAATTCTAAAAAAGTATATGATTATGTTTATTTGATAAGCGGTCAAGACTTCATAATAAAAGATATTCAAGAATTAAAAAGTTTTTTAGATAATAATAAAGGCCAAAATTTTATAGAAATATTAGATGAAACTAATTCTAACTACTATAAGTATAGAAAAAGGGTGGAAGTGTATTATCCACAATGGATGATAAGTAGAAACAAGTTAATTATCTTACTTAAATTTGCTTACATAATAATAACAGGAGGAATGACTAAGGTATTTTTTAAGAGAAAGCAAAATTATAATTTGCCCTTTGCGTTTGGTAGTCAGTGGTGGACGCTACAATACAATGCTGTTTTAGAAATGTATACTATTATTAGTAAACATCCAGAGTATGTGAACTACTATAAAAATTCGCTTGTCCCTGATGAATCTTTTTTTCAAACAATTTTTATGATGACATCCTTTAATAACAAATCTTCTCATCATTCTCTTACATACACAAATTGGGAAGGTCAGGTCAATCATCCTAAAACACTTACCAAAGAAGACATAATTATATTAGAAAATGAAAAAAATAAGTATTTAGGAAGAAAATTTGATGAGAATGTTGATAATAGTATTATAGACTATTTTTATAAAAAATTAAGAATAAAAAGAGGAGACTAATATGCCTAAAATTTCAGTAATTATGTCTACATATAAAGAACAAGAAATATTTTTAAGAAAGGCAATTGAATCAATTTTAAACCAATCATATGAGGATTTTGAATATATAATTATACTAGATAATCCCCAAAATAAGGAACACAAAAGAATAATAAATGAGTATGCAAACAATGATGATAGGATCAGATTCTTTGTAAATGAGCAAAATATGGGATTAACGGCTTCTCTTAATAAAGGAATAAAGTACGCTACAGGTGAATTTATTTGTCGTATGGATGCAGATGATATATCAAAGTATGATCGTATAGAAAAACAGTTGTTATATTTAATTCAAAATAATTATGATTTGATAGGCGGAATAACACAAATGATTGATGAAAATGATAAGCCAATTTATTCTATCAAAAGTATTCCGACAGATTTTAATAAGATAAAGAAGATAATCAAGTATAATCAATGTTTAGCTCATCCAACATGGATAGGAAAAAAAGAATTATTTATTGAATTAGATGGCTATAGGAATATTCCTTTATGTGAGGATTATGATTTTACGTTAAGAGCAATTTTAAAAGGATACAAGGTATCAAATTTAAATGAAACAGTTTTGCAATATCGAATGACAAATAATAGTTTATCAAGAAATAATTTATTAGAACAATTTTTGTATGCAGAATTTATTACAAATGCCTATTCGAATGGACATGTTGCAAATATAGAAAAAGCAAAAAAATACGTTGACAAAAATAATAATGTAAAGAAAGCAACAAGATATTCAAAAGCAAATAAAATATTTAATGACGCAATTAATCAATTGGAAAAAAGAAATTATATTTTATTCATTTTGAAGGGTATTTCTATACCATTTGTATCACTTACATTTTTGAAAAAAATATATAGATTTTTTATGGTACAAATTAATTCTGCTAGTAGATAATTTACAAATGAAAGAAGGATTAATATTATGAAAAATATACTCATTATAGGTGGAAATGGATTCATTGGGAGAAATCTATGTATTTGTTTATGTAAATGTGGTTATAATGTATTTTCCTTTGATATTCAATATCCAGATAAAAAAAATAAAAAGATTAATTATATTGTAGGTGATTTTTTCGATGATCAAGAGCTAGAAAAGTCACTAGAAAATATAGATATAGTTATTCATTCTCTAAGTACTATTAATCCTGGGAATTCAAATGAGAGATATTTACAAGGATACTCACGAGACTTTGTTCAAAGTGTAAAATTATTTGATATGTGTATTAAAAGAAATATTAAAGTTATTTTTTTATCATCAGGTGGTACGATATACGGTGTTCAAGAAAAGCAACCGATTCAAGAAGATGCAATTACTGCGCCCATTAATCATTATGGCTCAGTAAAATTGTGCATTGAAAGTGTAATAAAAACATTTAATAGGCAACAATTACACTCTAATATATTAATTGCGCGTATTTCAAATCCTTATGGACCGGGACAGGACTATAATAAAGGTGTTGGTTTTGTAGATGCTGCAATAAAAAAATCAATCAAAAATGAACCAATAGAAATATGGGGAAATGGAGAAGTAATTAGAGACTACGTTTACATAGATGATGTTTGCGAAATGATATGTTCTTTAATTACTTATAATGGTGAACTTGAGGTGTTTAATTTAAGTAGTAATGAGGGAATATCTTTAAATAATGTAATAGAAACATTAAAAGCTATAGGTCTTAATCCACAGGTTATATATAAAGAAGCAAGGAGTGTTGATGTTAAAAAAGTGATATTAGATAATGAAAGAATCAAATCAATACATCCAATGAAAATAAAGAATTTTAAAGAGGGACTTGTAGAATATTTAAAATTTTTAAAAGAGCATAATTAAACACAAGATAATTGATTTTAAATTTATTAATGTGAATTTGACGTATTAATAATTGCTTGATATAATCGACAATAATTTATGTATGTATTTTTTATGGAAAGGGTTATTATGATAGAATATATAAGAGGAATACCTTGTAAAGAAGATAAAATATATTTAAGACAGTCAACAGAATCAATTCTGAATTTATAATTAATTTAGATAATCCTGATAATGATATACATAAACATACTATTAATGGGTATTATATGAAGGATAATAGAATAAAATTTTACATAAATTCTAAAAATTTAGGACTAACATACTCGTTAAATAGAGGGCTAAATTAGCTAATTGTGATTAAATTTGTAGAAAGGACGTTCAAGAGTAAGTCGAATTGAGGAACAACTAAATTACTTGAAAGCAGGCAACTATGACTTGATTGGTGCAAAAACACAAATGCTTGATGAAAACGGTAATATTCTTTATTCGATTAAGTCGATTCCAGCAGAGTATGTCAAAATAAAAAGAGTAATAAAATATAACAAATGTTTGGCAAAAAAAGAGTTGCTTGAAGAATTAGAAGGCTGAATATTCCATTATGTGAGGATTATACTGAAATGATATAAAGTTTCAAATTTGGATGTTACAGTATTAAAATATCGAATGACAAGTGATGGTATACCTCGCAACAACTTATTAAAGTAATTTTTATATGCTTTATTTATAACAAAAGCATATACTGAAAAAAGTAGACAATATTGAAAATGCATAAATGTATGTTGAGAAAAAGTATAACGAAAGAAAATCTAAAAGATACGTAAAAGCTAATAAAAAATTTAATGATGCGATTAATGAATTGGAAAAGGAAAATTATATTTTATTTCTTCTAAAAGGAGCAACTATGCCGTCTATATTATTTATTTGTACCATAAAAATCCTTTTTTATGGCACAAATAAATGCTTTATAATTAACAACAATCGGAGGGACTTATGAATCATATTTTAACAGTTGTATTTTTATTAACAATATTCTTCTATTATTGGATTTTAGGAGATACTATTTCAAATATATTTGAAATTAAGATTAAATCAACAATAGTGAGTGTTATTTGTGGATTTATTACTACATTTTTTATTTCATTTATTATTGGTTTACCTTGTCAATATTTTAAATTAAATTGGTATATTTTCTTTTATACATTCACTTTTATAGTTGTTTTATCTTTTGCTTTTTTATTGTATAAGAAATATAAAAATTTTGAAGGTTTTAAACTGTTTGTCAAAAATCATTTTTCTAAAGAGAGAATACTCAATCACTTAAAAAATAATTGGGTTCTCTATGTTTTTGTGACTTTGTTCACAGTATTTTCTGTATCCAATGTTATGGCACTTTATGAGTTTGATTATGATGATACATTTTATATTGGTAAAGTAGTGAATTCTATCTCTACACCCGCTCTATTAAATGAGGATTTCTTTACCGGGAAACTTGTTTCATGGACAGATATGACAAGGATTGTAAACACATATGAAATAACGTACGCGGCTTTCTCGTCTATGTTTCATATAAATCCCATATATTTATGTAAAGTATCGATGGTTATTCATAATTATATTTTATTTACTATTTCAATTAAACAACTATCTAATTTAATTTCTAAAAAGAATGCGCAATATGCGCTTTTGCCATTTTTTGTTTTTTTAATTAATCATGGTTATTTAATGCTAAATTCTAATTTTATTACCATCAGATCTTATGATTTGTGGCAATTTCAAAATGCGGTTTGGTATGGTGGATCAGTAGTAAGAGTTTTGTCAATTCCGATATTATGTATAATTACAATTCCATTAATTGAAAATAGAATAACTATTAAGAATACGATTTTTATTTTTATGATATCTTGTACAATGATGTCTTTTTCATCAATATTTGCGCCAATATTTGTAGTAATGTTTTTTATATTGTTTATTTTAAAATTTGCCTATAATACGTATTTATCTATCAAACAAAAAAAGATCAAGTCAGTCATATTAAATGTATTTTTGTTGTTTTGTTTTATATTTGGATTATTGATAACAAAAAAATTAGATCATTCTCCTTTTTTATCTGTAGATAATTATAATTATTTTAATTCAGAGTTATACCCTTTTTACTGCTACTATTTGACGGTTGATTCGATTATGCGTTTTAGTAAATTTATAATTTTGGTATCACTGCTTTTAACGGTAAATTCAAAGTATGGGAAATATTTATCTATTATTACTTGTATGCTTGTAGCAATTGTATGCTCTAATTATTTTAATGAATTACTATGTGTAACATCATTTAAATTTTTCTTTGTAATTTTGCGTTTTTATTCGTCTGTACAGTTTATGATTGTATTGCTTGTAGGTTTGATGATAGTTAAGGCATTTGATGTCATAAAATTTAAATCACTTGTTTTATCATTTGCCTCATTGGCAATTGCTGGAAATTTATGTGTTATACATAATAATTATAAAGAAATTAAATCGATTAGTTTTTTAGGATGTGGACTAAACAGCGATGGATATGACTTTGGTCAAATTACAAAATATGATAATCTAATGTTAGATATTTTTAATGATGTTGGCAGTTATTTTAATCGATTACCATATGGTAATTATACTTTGCTTGCTCCTGAAAGTTTTACATATAACGGACGAATTACTTATCAATTAGGATTTTATTTATCAAGTAATAGAATTCAAATTGAACGTTCAACGTCTCTAGATGCAATAGGTTTGCAATACCGCACACTAATAAACGATTATTTGAATAAAAATATTTCTTATCAAGAAGCAAAATCAGCATTTTCTTATTACAAAGGATCCTACCTACTTACGTTTTCTAAGAAACAAGCAATAGAATTAAAAGAATTAGGATACACAATAGTGCATAAAACAAAAAAATATGCAGTTATTCACATATAAAAAGAGAAAAATTATTTTATTAGATTAGGAATTCATGTATGAATTCCTATTTTTTTTTATAAATAGCTATCTAAAAAAGAAAGATATGATAAAATGGACTATGAGTATGGTTTATGAATTGTTGGACAAATAGATATTTATGTGATATATATTTGTAATGTTATAAGATATAATTATAATGATTATATCTAGGAAAATTAGCGGAGGTCTTATGAATAAAGAGAATGCTATTGAAGTCAGAAATATGACGAAGTATTTTAAAGTAGAATACGATAAAGCTCATACTTTAAAAGAAAGATTATTATCTTTTGGAAAAAGTAATAAAGAAGTACATACAGTATTAAAAGATATAAATTTAGATATAAAAAAAGGTGAAACAGTTTGTTTAATTGGAACAAATGGTAGTGGTAAATCAACACTATTAAAACTGATGACAAAAATCATCTATCCTAATAAGGGAACAATTGAAACTCAAGGGAAACTGACATCATTACTTGAATTAGGTGCAGGTTTTCATCAAGATTTTACAGGAAGAGAAAATATTTACTTTAATGCAGCTGTATTTGGATTAACTAAGGCAGAAATAGAAAAAAGAGTAGATGATATTATTGAGTTTTCGGAACTTGGAGAATTTATTGATAATCCTGTAAGAACATATTCTTCAGGAATGTATATGCGATTAGCGTTTTCTATCGCTATTAATGTAGATGCAGAAATCTTATTAATTGATGAAATCTTAGCTGTAGGGGATCAACATTTTCAAGATAAATGTTTTGATAAATTGAAAGAACTAAGAGATAGTGAAAAAACAATTGTTATTGTTTCTCATAGTCTGGATACAGTAAAAGATTTATGTACAAGGGCAGTATGGATTTATAAAGGTGAATTTAGATTAGACGGTGATCCAACATATGTCATTGATGAATACTTAAAACAAGTTAAATTAGATCATAAAGAAGAAGCAAAGAAGAAATATCAAAAACCATTAGATACATATCATGGTATTGTTGTTGTTGATATACCACAATCTTTTGCTGAAATAAAAAAAGAAGTGAAACAATTTACGATTTCAGGTTGGTCTTTAAGTGATTGTTTACATGATCGTTTAAAAGTAACAGTAGACGATCAAGAAATTACAGAAATGAGGCAAATCAATCGTAGTGATGTTTTAATGGCATATCAAGAAAAATATGGTGGATATGGAACGAATGAAGATGAATGTGGATTTGATTATTTTGTAGATGTTAGTCATATGGAATTGGGTGAACATGCTATTGTTGTTCAATTATTAGATGAAAAAGATAAAATAATATCTGAAAAAGATTTAAAGATTAATATCATATAGGAGAAAAAAGAAATGAAATTATTTAAAAACTTATATGACTATCGTGAATTATTAAAAACAAATGTAAAAAAGGATATTAGAGGAAAATATAAAGGTTCATTTTTAGGAGTTTTATGGTCATTTTTAAATCCTTTATTGATGGTTGCTGTTTATGCCATTGTTTTTCCATATATCATGAGAATTAAAACAGATCACTACTTACAATACCTAATTTGTGGGGTTATCCCATGGAATTTCTTTACCACTGTAATGGGGCTAGGAATGGGAAGCATTAAAAATAATGCAGGTGTCATTAAAAAAGTATACTTTCCTAGAGAAATATTACCTATTTCAGCTACATTAAGTGGGTTAGTTAATTTCTTTATAGCTTGTTTAATTATCATCATCTTCTGTGTATTTGGAGGTTTAGGATTAAGTTGGCATATTTTATTAGTGCCTTTTGTAGCATTAATTCAATTTGTTATTACTGCTGGAATGGTACTAGGTTTAAGTGCAATTAATGTTTATATTCAAGACACTGAATATATCATTCAATTCATTATTAACTTATTATTTTATGCAACACCAATTTTATACCCAGCAGAAATATTTCCAAAAGTATTAAGATGGGTACTTTATGTTAATCCATTTACTCATATTGTGAGTGCATATCGTGATTTCTTTATGTATCATACATTACCTGAGTTATCTAGCATTATTTATATGATCGTGATGGCATTAGTGCTATTTGCATTAGGTATGTTTATTTTTAGAAAATTAGAAAAAGGTTTTGCTGAAGAAATCTAGGGAGAGGAACGTATGAAAAAATTAGATTATATTAATGTAAGGGATGCACAGGTTCATGGACTTGTTAATCCAACATTTATTATGAGGGGAAATTGTTCCTTAAAAGATTATTCATTAGAAGTTGAAGTAGACGGTAAAATAAAAGAAGCTCATTTTTTACCTGATTTAGCCTCAGATAACTATGAATTAACTTTATCTTTAAATAAAGATGATTCAGTAGTTAAAGTGTATTTATTACATGATGAAAAAAGAGAACTGATTTGTACCAGAAAAAATACATTCTTTAAAAGAGTAAAATCAAAGATAAGAACTTTATTACAAAAATCAGTAAGAAAAACAAAAGAAACAAATAATAAATTTAAAGTCAATTTTTATGCTGTTGGTAAAGAAGTGAAATATATTGCTAAAGAATATCATTTTGTTTTAACACTAAATCGTTTAAAACAAAGTAAACGACGTATTAAAGAAAATAAAAAGACAAAGAATAAATTTTTAGATGTTTATAATTTCTTAAATCAAAAAGAATATCTATTATGGTTAGAAAAACATGAAGAAAAATTTGAAGAACATCCAGTATTTGATTACAATCCATTAATTTCCATTGTTATTCCTGTTTATAACGTAGAAAGGAAATATTTATCAGAATGTTTAGATTCTATTCTTAATCAAACATATCAAAACTTTGAAATTTGTTTATCAAATGATTGTTCTACTTTACAAGAAACAATAGATACTTTAAATGAATATGAAAAGAAAGATACTAGAATCAAAGTTCATCATCGTATAGAAAATGGACATATTTCTAGAGCAACCAATGATGCATTAAATATAGCAAGTGGTGAATTTGTAGGATTAATGGATAATGATGATTTACTTGCCAGAAATGCGTTAGCTGAATGTATAGCTGTATTAAATAAGAATAAAGAACTTGATTTTATCTACACTGATGAAGATAAAATGGATATGGAAGGATTAAGAAGAGACCCTCATTTTAAATCAGATTATGCACCAGATTCTCTATTAGGAAGTAATTATCTATGTCACTTTGAAATCATGAGAAAATCAATCGTTGATGAGATTGGTGGTTTTAGAGTCGGGTATGAAGGAGCACAAGATTATGATATCTTTCTTCGTTTTTTAGAAAAAACAACAGCTGATCGTGTCTATCATATACCAAAGATTTTATATCATTGGCGAATGATTGAAGGCTCTACGGCAGCAACAATAGATAGTAAAGGATATGCTGTAGAAAAAGGAAGAATGGCAGTTGAAGATTCATTAAAAAGAAGAAATATTAACGCTAAAGTTACTGTTCATCCCCATGTACCTTACTATTTAGTAGAATATTTATATAAAGCTGAACCAATGATTTCTATTGTTATTCCTACTAAAGATTATGCTGATGTAACAGAACAATGTTTAAAATCATTGTTTGAAAAAACAACATATAAGAATTATGAAGTTATTTTAATGAATAATAATAGTGAAAAGAAAGAAACATTTGACTTATTTAATAAATATAAAGAAAAATATGATAACTTTAGAGTCATTGATGCAAATTATGAATTTAATTACTCTAAAATTAATAACCAAGCAGTACATGAGGCTAAAGGTGAATATATAGTCTTATTAAACAATGATACTGAAATTATTACACCTAACTGGCTACAAATTATGGTGGGTTATGCAATGCAACCCCATATTGGTGCAGTAGGAACAAAATTATTATATCCAGATAATACAGTACAACATGCAGGTATTATTTTAGGTATCGGTGGTATTGCGCAACACTGCTTTATTGATAACCCTAGAGATGATGTTGGGTTCTATGGTAGATTATCAGTTCCATTCAACTATAGTGCTGTAACAGCTGCATGTTTAATGGTGTCTAAAGAAAAATATTTAGAAGTTAATGGTTTAGAAGAACAATTACAAGTTGCTTTTAATGACGTTGATTTTAATCTTAAGTTATTAGATAAGGGCTACTACAATATTTGTTTAAATCATGTAGAATTATATCATCATGAATCTAAATCAAGAGGTGATGATACGGTAGATACAAATAGTGCTAAATATCGTCGCTTTGTTCAAGAACATGACTACATTAAAGATAAATGGGGTTATATGCTTTATAATGATCGTTTCTATAATCCTAATTTAAGTTTAAAGAAAGCTTTTGTTTTGGATAAAGATTAATATAATAAATTTACACATTTGGAGGTAAAATAATGAAAGTATTAGTAACAGGGGTCAATGGTCAATTAGGCTATGACGTCATGAACGAACTCAATAAAAGAGGATATGAAGCTATTGGTAGTGATATCACTGAAAGTAATGACCATTTTAGTCATTATGTTCAATTAGATATTACTGATCAAGAAGCTGTTGAATCAGTGTTGATGTCAGTGAAACCAGATGTTGTTGTTCACTGTGCAGCATGGACAGCTGTTGATTTAGCTGAAGATGATGATAAAGTAGAAAAGGTAAAAGCAGTTAATACCAAAGGTACAGAAAATATTGCATTGGTTTGTAAAAAATTAGATTGTAAAATGATTTATATTTCTACTGATTATGTATTTAATGGTCAAGGAGATCAACCATGGGATCCAGATTGTAAAGATTATGCACCATTAAATGTATATGGTCAAACAAAATTAGATGGTGAACTAGCAGTCGCTCATAATTTAGATAAATACTTTATTGTACGTATTGCTTGGGTATTTGGTATTAATGGTAAAAACTTCATTAAAACCATGTTAAATGTAGGAAAGAAATATCCACAAGTAAAAGTCGTTTGTGATCAAATAGGAACACCTACTTATACTTATGATTTAGCTAGATTATTAGTTGATATGGCAGAAAGTGATCAATATGGTTATTATCATGCAACTAATGAAGGTGGTTATATTTCATGGTATGATTTTACGGTAGAAATCTTTAAACAAGCAGGATATACAACGGAAGTTCTACCAGTTACAACAGAAGAATATGGTTTATCTAAAGCAGCAAGACCTTTTAATAGTCGTTTAGATAAATCTAAATTAGTAAAAAATGGCTTTAAACCATTACCTACATGGCAAGACGCTTTAAGTCGTTATTTAAAAGAAATTGAATATTAAAACAACACAGCCATTTGGCTGTGTTTTGCTTTATATTTCTTTCTATTGCTGTATATGTTATACTGTGTTTGTTATAGGAAGGTAAGATTATGAAAATTTCTGTAGTTATGGCCGTATATAATGGTGTACATTTTTTAAAAGAACAATTAGATTCATTGAAAAATCAATCATATCAAATTGATGAAGCCATCATTATAGATGATTGTTCATCAGATTCAAGTTATGATTTGATAGAACAATATATAGATCGTTATCAATTAGATAAATGGAAAATAATAAAAAATGATAAGAATCTAGGATATCGTGCAAACTTTAAAAAAGGGTTAGAAATATCAACCGGTGATATTGTTTTTTTATGTGATCAAGATGATCGTTGGCGCCTTGATAAAATAGAAACAATGGTTGGATATATGCATCAAGAAGTTCTTACTTTAGCTTCTTCTTTTAATTTTATGGATCAAGATGGAAAATGTTTTAAGGTTGATAAAATAAAGGGAAGATCAAATAATAATCTTTTATTTCAAGAAGTAAAAGATATATTAACACCTATTCCGTTAAGCAGTTTATTGGAAATGAATTTTTCACAAGGGTGTACGATGGCAATTAAAAGAGAAGTCATTAATATTTATTTAGAAAAAACAACCGGGTTATTACCTCATGATTGGGAACTCAATATGATTTCTTCAATTAAAGATGGATGTTATTATTTAGACTTACCATTGATTGATTATCGTATTCATAATCATAATACCATTGGCTTAAGTAATATTACTGATGATAGTTATCTTGAAGAGAAAAAGAAACGTGTTAATCAAAGAATTGAACAAACTAAAAAACAGGTAAATAATGTAGCATTTGCATTAACCCTAGACTTAGATAGAAAACAAAAAGAATATTGTCTGGGTTACCAAGATTATTTATCTTATAGAATTAAGGCTATGGAAAATAAGAAAGCAATGGCATTAGTTAAATATTATATAACAGGAAAATACAAAATATATGGTCACTTTAAAACATTTATGGGTGATCTGATGAATGTAATTAAATAAGAGGTAAATATGAAAAAAATACTCATTATTTCAAATATGTATCCATCAAAGAAATATAAACATTATGGTGTTTTTGTTAGAAATACAGCTCATATTTTAGAAAACAATGGATACAAGGTTAGTGTATCAGCACTTAAAAAGAAAGATTCAAAATTGGGTAAATTATGGGGTTATACAGTATTTTATTTAAAGAGTATCCTTTTTGCTTTATTTGGACACTATGATATCTTATATGCTCATTACATTTCTCATTGTGCTTTATTGGTAAAAATCATTAAAAAGATGAAACCTAATATAAAAGTGGTAGTTAACGTTCATGGTAATGATGTCGTACCGGAAGACAAGCATGATGAAAAATTTATTCCTTTAGTTAAAGAAGTGATACCAATGATTGACTTATGTATTACACCATCATCTTATTTTAAAAATATCATGATGGAAGATTATCAAATGGCTTCATCAAAAGTCAAAGTCTTTCCATCAGGAGGTATTAATTTTGATATCTTTCAACATATAGAAAATGCAAAAGAAAAAATAGGTTTAGATCCAGATAAAATATGTATTGGTTATATTGGAAGATATGAAAAAAGAAAAGGTTGGGAAGTTTTTATTGAAGCTATCAATCAATTAGAAGACAAAGAAAAATATCAATTCTGTATGGTTGGAGTAGGTGAAGAACAAGAGATGGCTAATCAGCTTATCTCTAAATATAACTTAGATTCACTTATAAAAAAATATCCAATGCAAAATCAAAAAGATTTAGCTACTTTTTATAGTGCTATTGATATTTTTTGTTTTCCAACATATCGAAAAAGTGATAGTTTAGGGTTAGTAGGATTAGAGGCTATGGCATGTGGAAGTATTGTTATTGCATCGAATATGGCAGGACCTACAAGCTATATTAAAGATAAACAAAATGGTTTTTTCTTTGTTCCAAGAGATGGAAAAGATTTAAAAGATAAAATAGAATTTATTCTTTCTTTAAATAAAACTCAATTAGATCAAATAAAAAATCAAGCTTATCAAACAGCAAAAGAATATGATGTCAATCATATTTCTAAAACATTAATAGAAATATTTGAAGAAGTTTAGAAAGAGGGATTACATGGATGTATCTATTATCATTCCTTTATATAAAGGACAAAAATATATAGAGCCATTATTACAAACAATTCAAAAGAATAAAGAATTATCACAAAAAGAATTAGAAGTTATTTTTGTTAATGATTATCCTGATGATATAATTCAAATAAATCATGATGATTTAAATATTCATCTTTGTAATAATGAAAAGAACGTAGGCATACATCAATCGCGGGTTCATGGTTTAAACCAAGCTAAAGGACAATATATCTTATTTTTAGATCAAGATGATAAAATAACAGATGACTTTATTAAGAGTCAGTTAGATCATATTCAAGATGGTGATTTATGTATCGCTAACGGAGTGATGGAATCATCTACAGGAAAATGTCTTATATACAAGAATGAACGCTCACAAAACTATTTAGAAAAACAAATAGGCTTTATTAAAGTAAGAGACTTAATAGTTTCTCCAGGTCAATGCCTTATTAAAAAAGAAAGTATACCATCTTTTTGGAAAGAAAATATTATGACTGTTAATTCGGCGGATGATTATATGTTATGGTTACTTATGATTGATCAAAAATGTAAATTTGTTGTAAATCATGATGTACTCTATACGCACAGTTATACAGGTGAAAATGTATCGGGTAGCATTGATCAGGTTCATGCATCAAATACAGAAATGTTAAAACTATTAAAAAATCATTGTCAAAATGTAAACATAAATTTATTAAAAAGAACGATTGAATATAAATACATGATGAAAAAACAAGGAAAACTCATTCCTTCATTAAAAAATCTAGATTTATTTTTATATAACACATTATATCAATTGTTCTGGAAGGGTATGTAAAAATGAAAAATATATTTATTATAGGAAGTAAGGGGATACCTGCTAATTATGGTGGGTTTGAAACCTTTGTAGAAAATCTGACCAAAAACAAAATAAGTGAAGATATTAAATATCATGTTGCATGTTTAAGTGATAAAAATGAAGAATTTGAATATAACAATGCACGTTGTTTTAAAGTTCAAGTGCCACAAATTGGACCAGCTAAAGCAGTCTATTATGATATTGCTGCTTTAAAACAAATCTATCAATATGTACAAGATCATCAAATCGATGACGCTATTGTTTATATTCTCGCTTGTCGTATTGGTCCATTTTTAAATAAGTATGTCAAATTATTTCATCAAAAAAACATACAAGTTTTTGTTAATCCTGATGGACATGAATTTAAAAGAGCTAAATGGAATTGGTTTATTAGAAGATATTGGAAATTATCAGAAAGGTTAATGATTAAACATGCAGATTATGTCATCTGTGACTCAAAAAATATAGAGAAGTATATTCAAGAGGATTACAAAAAATATCATCCTCAAACAACATATATCGCTTATGGTGCAGATGTAGTAGATCAAACTAATGAAGAAAAGTTTGATAAATGGGCTCAAGAACACGACGTAAGAAGAAATGAATATTATCTTATCGTAGGTCGATTTGTTCCAGAAAATAACTATGAAACAATGATTAAAGAATTCATGAAAACAAATACGACTAAGGATTTAGTTATTGTTACAGGATACCAAGATAATAAGTTATATCATGTCTTAAAAAATAAATATCATTTTGAAAATGACAAAAGAATTAAATTTGTGGGAACAATCTATGATGATGAATTATTAAAAACAGTAAGACATCATGCTTATGGTTATTTACATGGTCATGAAGTAGGAGGAACAAACCCATCTTTATTAGAGGCATTAGGTTCAACTAAATTGAATTTATTATTAAATGTTGGATTTAACCAAGAAGTTGGCTTAGATTCATGTGTTTACTGGGGAAAAGAAGCAGGAAGCTTAAGTCAATTAATAGAGCATGTCGATGGTTTTCAACAAGGTTATATTGATGAATTAGGAGAAAAATCTAAAAAAAGAATTCAAGAAGCTTATAGTTGGCATAAAATTGTCAGTGATTATGAACAATTATTCTTAAATAAAAAAGAATTGTAGATAAAGGTAAATTGTTATATAGTAATAAAGTAGAGTAATTATGTAGTTATATTCATGGAGGAAAATATATGTTAAAGAAAATTATGACTGTCATGATGGTTTTGATGATGGTAGTCGGGCTTACAGGATGCAGTAAAGATGATAGTTCTAGTTCTTCTAGTAAAGTATCCCCATCAGATGATGGTATCAAAATTAAAACAGTAGATGATTTTGAAGAATCAAATGGCTTAATTTCATACTTTACAATTGATGACCATAAAATTGCGATTCCTGAAACAGTAGGTGAATATGTAAATTATTTAAAACAAATTGGGACAGTAACATTAAATAGTACAGGTCAAGATCCAAGTGAAGTTGATTTACCTAAAGAAGGGATATCTTCAATGGTTGCCTATCTAAATGTTGAATTAGATAACGGTGATGTTGCCCATCTGTATTTACGTTATAAAAATCCTACTAAAAAAACAATTAAAGTATCTGAAGCTTCTGTTACATTTTTAGAAGTAAAGTATGATCCTTTATCAGAAAATGAATTTGATAAAACATTAAAAAATGTAGAAGTAGTTACAAAAAATGGGACAGTACCTCTAGATGGCAAAATGGCATACACAAAAGTAAGACGTCTTGTAGGGGAACCTGAACAAGAAACAGATGGAAGATTTATTTATAATGATGATGCTGGTTATAAAAATATGCTAGATTGTTGTAATGAAAACAGATCTGGTATCTTTAGAGGATTTAGTATCGAATATCCAAATAAATAGAGTCAAAACTAAACTTAATAAGTTTAGTTTTTTGATATATAGATGGGAGGTTGTACTAAATGGAAAAAATAACAGTTATTGTACCGTGTTATAATGAAGAAGAAGCATTAAATTACTATTATGATGAAATGAGTAGAGTCATGAATGAAATGAAAGAAGTTGATTTTGAACTATTATTGGTCAATGATGGTTCAAAAGATAGAACATTAGAAATCATGCAAATACTTGCTCAAAAAGATCAAAGAGTAAAATACATATCATTTTCACGTAATTTTGGTAAAGAAGCAGCCATGTATGCCGGTTTTGAAAACAGTACAGGAGATTATGTTTGCTTGATGGATGCTGATTTACAAGATCCGCCAAGACTCTTACCCGAAATGTATCGCGCTATTAAAGAAGAAGGTTATGATAGTGCGGCAACGAGAAGAGTAACCAGAAAAGGAGAACCACCAATCCGTTCTTTTTTTGCCAGACTCTTTTATAAAATGATGAATAAAATATCAGATACTGAACTTATGGATGGAGCACGAGATTATCGCTTAATGACAAGACAGTTTGTCAATGCACTATTAGAGTTAAAAGAATATAATCGTTTTAGTAAAGGTTTATTTGGCTGGGTAGGATTTAAAACAAAATGGATAGAGTTTGAAAATGTAGAAAGGGTAGCCGGAGAAACAAAATGGTCTTTTTGGAAACTACTTTTATATAGCATTGAAGGAATTGTTGCTTTTTCTACAGCACCTTTAGCGATAGCATCATTACTTGGTATGTTGATGTTATTTATCGCTCTTATTTTTATCATTTTTATTATAGTAAGGACATTGATATTTAATGATCCAACAAGTGGATGGCCATCACTTGTATGTATTATTACGCTTATTGGAGGAATTCAAATATTCTGTACAGGAATATTAGGGCAATACTTATCAAAGACTTATTTAGAAACAAAGAAAAGACCGGTTTATATCGTGAAGGATACAAATATTAATAAAAAAGAGGTTATCAATGAAAAATAATATAAAGAATAACAAAGGGTATTTAATAGGGACAATTCTTATTTTTATCTTGATGTTTATTTGTTCAACAAGGTTAGTGATGTCTCAGGCTCCTGATGAATATATGAGATATAGCATTCCCCAATATATTGTAAATCATGGAACATTACCTAATGGAAATGAAAAAGAAATATTGAATGCCATATGGGGATTTTCATATGGCTTTACACCCTATTTACCTTCATTAATAAGTGTTTTATTTATGAAAATAGTAATGTTGTTTACTCATAATGCAAGTTATTTATTAGTGGCTGCTAGATTAACAAGTGTTTTAGCGGGTTCTATCACATTTTTTATATGTTGTAAAATAGGTGAAGAAATCTTTAATAAAAAGATCACGATTTATCTTTTTTCCATTATTGTGACTTTATTACCACAATTTTTCTATTTATCACTTTATTTAAATAATGATTCATTTTCAGTGATGACAACAGCATTGATTGTTTATGCATGGATTAAAGGAATTAAAACAAATTGGCAATATTTTTATTGTGTCTTTTTAGGAGTGTCTATCGGTCTATGTGCTTTAACTTACTATAATGCTTATGGCTTTATTTTATGTAGTATTTTTGTTTATTGTATAAGTTGTTATCAAGCTGGATTTGATTTAAAGACCTTTTTTGTTAGAGGAATGATTATTGCATTATCAGCATTTATTATTGGCGGTTGGTTCTTTATTAGAAATGCCATGATTCATCATGGTGATTTTCTAGGAATGAATTCAATGTATGAATGTGGTGAAAAATATGCTCAAGATGGTTATCAGTTATCAAAAAGAATGACATATGAGCATCAAGGTATTGGTGTTGTTTCGATGCTTCTTCACACAAATTGGTTTATTGATACAGCTAAAAGTTTTGTTTGTGCTTCTGGCTATATGAAGTATATTATCAGCAATATTCTATTTGTTGGTTATGTATTATTGAGTATACTTGGTCTAGGATCAACAGTTATTGGATTGAAGAATAATTATCAATTAAAATTTAAGTTGAAACCTTATTTCATTATATGCTTAATTTTATGTATGTTAATTCCTATAGTATTATCAATTAAATACTCTTATTCTATCGACTATCAACCACAAGGTCGTTACATTATGTCAATACTTGTGCCATTAGCCTTATTTATCAGTATAGGTTACGAATACATAGCCAATGTATTAGAAACAAAGAATTTTATTAAATATAATTATTCTATTTTAACAATCATCATAGCGTATATTATATTCTTTGGACTTTGTTATGAAAAATATATAAGATTATGTTTAGAAAATATGAACTCTATTATATAAGAAGGTGAATATATGTTTGATTCAAAACTAAAGAAATTTGGTAAAAATGTTGTATTAGGCTTTTTTACTGTTATTATATTACTTCTTACATTATTAAGTCTTTTTACTAATGCCTATTTAAGTTGGGATGAGCATACAACAATTGTAGCTGATCGACCATTCTGGTTGATTGGCTGGTTTATCTTTATTGTTATTGTTTTATATTTTATTAGAAAGAAATATAAGACACAGGATACGTATTATTTTAATAAAATATTTTTAATAGTAAGTTTAATTTTATTGATTGTTGGTATTTTTATGATATTTACTATTAATTTTGTTCCTGTTGCAGATCAACAAAGTATTTTAGAAGCAGCTGCAGGATTGAAAAATGGCAATTACAGTTATTTTACACCTACTGGATATGTTGGGAAATGTTCTAATCAAGCAGGAATTGTTGTTATTCTTTATTATCTGTCATTTCTTTTTGGTGATAACAATTATCAGGCTTTTCAAGTATTAAATATTTTTGGTTTATTAATTAGTTATTATTGCTTGTGCCAAATATCAACAATTAGTTTTAGAAATGAGGAACTAAAAAACTGGACTTTATTTTTGTTGGTTCTGTTTTTTCCATTAACCTTTTATATCGCTTTTGTTTATGGAAATATTTTTGGTTTAGCTTTTTCATTGCTTGCGATTTTATCAGGTTATGAATATTTTGAATCAGGTAAAATTAGATATATTTTATCGGCTATTATAAGTATTATTTTTGCGATGATGTTTAAATCAAATTATTTGATTGTATTTGTTGCGATGTTGATTTTTATCATTTTTGATATCGTTTTAAATAAACGTTATCAATCCATTATACTATTAATTTTATTTGTACCGGCTTATTTTGCGTCTTCCCTTATTCCTAATACAATTATTAAAAATATGACGGATATAGAATTAGGAAAGGGAATTCCCATGATTGCTTATGTAGAAATGGGATTACAAGACACGCCGGAAATGCCTGGGTGGTTTAATGGTTACAATTGGAGTGTCTATGAAAATGCCAATGGAAACTATGAACTAGCTAACGAAAGGGCCAAAACAGATTTATCCAATACATTGAGTGATTATTTATCTAATTCTGGAAAATTTATTAACTTTTTATATCGTAAAACGGTATCTCAGTGGTGTAACCCTGATTTTCAAGGTACTTGGGTTACCAGACATAGTAGTTTTTATATTCAAAGTGAATTATGGTATCAAATATTCAATGTGTTTGAATCAGTAGTCTTGTTAGGGACATTAGCCTATATTTACTTTACCGGTCGCCATATGAAATTACATCGTTTGTTGTTACCGACGATATTTATTGGTGGTTTTCTATTTCACTTATTTTGGGAAGCTAAATCACAATATACCATTACTTATTTTGTTTTATTAATGCCTTATTGTGCAAAAGGTCTCATGGATATGACCAACGAAATGATTGATCAATTATTAAAAGTAAGGGTTGCCAGAGGAATAAAAAGAAAATTAGAAATATTGAAGGATATGGACACAATAAAGTTTATACTATTTATAATAGTGATTGTCTTTATCATTAATTTATTTGTGTAATAAGGAGTTTTTATGAAAGAACTGATATATAAAAATAAAGAAATATTATTATATTTAATATTTGGTGTTCTAACAACAGTAGTCAATATCGTTGTTTATTACATAAGTGCAGAGTTACTAGATATCCATTATCTTATTTCTAATGCTTTGGCTTGGGTTTTATCTGTTTTATTTGCTTATATAACAAACAGAAAATATGTATTTAATAGTCATAATGAAAATGTTATTAAAGAAATGATTTCATTTTTTGGATCAAGACTCGCGACTGGGGTTTTAGATATGACACTCATGTGGGCACTTGTGAATTATCATCTTTTAAATGATATGATTTCTAAAGTTGTTGTTAATGTCATTGTTATTGTTTTAAATTATGTTTTAAGTAAATTGGTCGTTTTTAAAAGCAACTCGAAATAGAGTTGCTTTTGTGTTTAATATAGATGTTTTGGATATGTATGGTTTTCAACAAGTTCTTTAATACTATCAATGACGATTTGTTTGTCTTCTTGATAAGTTACACCAAACCAATTATCAGGAGAACTTAAAACTTTAACAGTAGCTCGATCATTTTTAAGTAGATCTCCTACAATGGTAGGTAATAAGAATTCTTGTTTTAAATCAGTAACCGGAACATTTTTTAAGAATTGATCAAATTCTTGATTTAAAATTTTAAAAATAGTTGGTTGGAATGCCCACATATTCATAGAAACAAAACTATTCCAATCAATCTTGTCTTCATGATCATCGTTTCTAACAAAGGCATAGCCATCACCTTTTTCAATATTATGAGTTTCAACAATATCTGTTAAATAATGATTTTGGTCTACATGGCATAGTCCACGGGTAACCCCACCATTATCACTTAATGTATTTTTTAAGATAAAACTAACCATTGCAATATCTTCTTTATTTGATGAATGTTCTTGAGTTAAATATTGATAAGCCTCTTTAAAGGCGTTTTGTCCATAATAGTCATCTGCATTAATAACTAAAAAGGGTTCATGAATTAAATCTTTACAACATAAGATAGCTTGTCCAGTTCCCCAAGGTTTTGTTCTTTCTTTAAATTGGCTTTGATAAGCCTCAGGAATATTTGATAATTCTTGATAAGCATATTCAACTTTAATAACTTGCTTAATTCTAGAACCAATCACACGATCAAATTCTTCTTTTAAGTCCTTTCTAATAACAAAGACAACTTTATTAAATCCAGCTTGCATAGCATCATATATGGAATAGTCCATAATAATTTCACCATGAGGACCTACTGGAGTGAGTTGTTTAATACCTTTACCAAAACGGCTACCAATACCAGCAGCCATAATGACTAATGTAACATCTTTCATATGTACCTCCAAATAATAATATAATATTATTATATAATAAGTAGAGAGTATTGTCTAATTTGTTTAAAGATTGGATAAAAAAATTAGATTGTTGTGATTTTAAAAAAACAATGATAAAAAGAGGTTTTTTTAAAATAGAAGGAAAAAAGGTAAAAGAAAAGGATAAAAAAAGGGGAAAAAAGAGTAGACAAACAAGAGAAAAGATGGTAGTATAAACGAGCA